>JAGBUF010000325.1 GCA_017630975.1 Paraprevotella sp.
AGGAAACATCTCTGTAAAAGAAGGTGCTCCTACACAATCTGTAGCCGATCAAGAAGAAATCGAGAAATTGTTCCCTAACACTTACGGAATGCCACTGATTGAATTCGTTCCGGGTGAGGCAAAGGAATATGCACCCATCAATGTAGGTGTAATTTTGTCCGGTGGCCAGGCTCCTGGTGGACACAATGTTATCTGCGGTTTGTTTGACGGTATCAAGAGATTGAACAAGGACAGTAAACTGTATGGTTTTATTTTGGGTCCTGGCGGTTTGGTAGACCACAACTACATGGAATTAACAGCAGACATCATAGACGAATACCGCAACACAGGTGGTTTTGACATGATTGGTTCCGGTCGTACTAAGTTGGAAAAAGAAGAGCAATTTGAGAAGGGTCTTGAAATCATCAAGAAGTTGGACATCAAAGCTATCGTTATTATTGGTGGTGACGACTCTAACACCAACGCATGCGTATTGGCTGAGTACTACGCAGCAAAAAAATGCGGTGTTCAAGTAATCGGCTGCCCCAAGACCATCGATGGTGACTTGAAGAACGAACAAATTGAAACATCTTTCGGTTTCGATACTGCATGTAAGACCTACGCTGAGGTCATCGGAAATATCCAACGCGACGCAAACTCAGCACGCAAATACTGGCACTTCATCAAGTTGATGGGTCGTTCAGCTTCACACATCGCATTGGAGTGCGCATTGCAATGCCAACCTAATATTTGTATCATCTCTGAAGAAGTAGAAGCTAAGAACCAGACTCTTGATGATGTAGTAACTTATATCGCTGAAGCGGTTGCAGCTCGCGCTAAGGAAGGCAATAACTTCGGAACAGTATTGATTCCTGAAGGTTTGGTAGAGTTCATCCCGGCTATGAAGAACCTGATTGCAGAGTTGAACGACCTCTTGGCTACTCCGGAAGGTGCAGCACAAAGCAAGGAAGAGCAACGCGGTTGGATTCTTGGCAAGCTTTCTGCTGAGAACAAGGCTGTTTACGAATCATTGCCATTGGGAGTAGCTGCACAGCTCACCATGGAGCGTGACCCACACGGAAACGTACAGGTATCATTGATTGAGACAGAGAAATTGTTGTCAGAAATGGTAAGCAACAAACTTGAGGCTTGGAAAGCTGAAGGCAAGTTCAATGGCAAGTTCGCTGCATTGCACCACTTCTTCGGTTACGAAGGTCGTTGCGCAGCTCCTTCAAACTACGACTCAGACTACTGCTATGCATTAGGAACCAGCGCTGCTATGTTGATGGCAAACGGCAAGACCGGTTACATGGCTATTGTAAAGAACACTACAGCTCCTGCTGCAGAGTGGATCGCTGGCGGTGTGCCTATCACAATGATGATGAACATGGAAAAACGTCATGGCGAAATGAAGCCGGTAATCAAGAAGGCTTTGGTTCGTTTGGATGGTGCTCCTTTCAAAGAATTTGTAGCCAACCGCGAAAAGTGGGCAAAGGATACATGCTTTGTATATCCTGGTCCTATCCAATACTTCGGTCCAACTGAAGTTTGCGACCAACCTACAAAAACTTTGCAATTGGAACAAGCGAAGTAATTCCATAAAATAAGCGTCAAGTTCCTTCATCCACCGGGCGAAGGGACTTGACTTGTTTTTATACCTGCAACAGAATGAGTACAACACAACGTCCTAAAAAGTCTGCGTCTAAAGTAACAACAAGGAAAAACGGAACAGTCAGGAAAAATCGGGCCACAAACACTAAACGAAATAGCCGGAAAACACGTTCTTCCTCCAAACGTTTTGTACTTTGGAAGATAGCATTATGGGCTATTGCCATTATTCTTTTCTTGTCTGTTGCATTCTATTTCATCTTTATTGACTCACACTCTTTTCGATGGAGAGCGGTTTATGGCGAAGCAAAATACCCTGCCGGCTATGAGATACACGGCATAGACATTTCGCGTTATCAGGAAACAATAGATTGGGAATTGGTACGCAATGCTCAACTTGACACCTTTCCTGTACAATTTGTATTTATCAAAGCCACAGAAGGCGAGGAGTTGGTTGACTCATACTTCAAGCAAAATTTCACCAAAGCAAAAGAAAACAACATAATCAGAGGAGCTTATCATTTCTTCATTCCAGGTGTCGACCCGGAAAAACAAGCACAATCGTTCATCAGCCAAGTACAATTGCAAGCAGGTGATTTACCTCCGGTGTTGGATGTGGAAAAGGATGGACGTCTTTCCAAAAAAGAGTTACGCGAAGCGGTCAAGAAATGGTTGGATATCATTGAAAAGGAATATCGAGTAAAACCTATCATTTACACAGGACACAAATTCAAGATGAAATATTTGAACACCCCGATATTCAACAACTATCCCAATTGGATAGCGCATTATTACATTGACAGTCTGGAGTTCAATGGCAACTGGTCATTTTGGCAACATACCGACTATGGAAAAGTAAATGGCATCAATGGTCCAGTTGACTGTAATGTATTCAATGGCTCAATAGAAGAGCTAATGGCATTGACTATCCCAGATACGACTGCAACATCTGATATACAATGAGCCGTTTCTATTAGAGTTCAAACATCAAGGACGCCCAGTTCTCACGCTCTGTCTGATTTACAAACGTCAAACCAAGTTCAGTTGCTTTCGCCTTGAGTGATTCAATATCTTCTACATAAAAACCGCTCAGAACCAAACGACTACCCTTATGCATCACCGAACGGAAAGCCGGCATATCAGCCAAAAGGATATTACGGTTGATATTCGCAAGCACTACATCATAAGACAAACCTTCGGTAAGAACGGAGGCATCACCTTCAACAACATCAATAGGAGCGACACTATTCAATGCCACGTTTTCAAGTGTATTTTTGACGCTCCAATTGTCGATATCATAAGCAAAAATATGCTTTGCACCACGCATCAATGCAAAGATGCTCAAAATACCGGTACCGCAACCTGCATCCAACACATCAAGACCGGCCATATCCATGTGTAAAAGGCGTTCAATAATCATACCGGTAGTCTGATGACCGCCTGTACCAAAAGCTTGGTGTGGATCAATAATAATCTTATAATCATAAGAACTGGCTGCATCCTGTTGATTAGTAACCAACACTCTATCCGCTATCACAACGGGTTTGAATCCTTCTTTCTCCCATTGTTCATTCCAATTCTTATCCTCAGCCTCAACAATGGTATATGTTACCTGATGATCTATAAATGGGAAAGCCTCAACCATTTCATCAAGAGCCTCTTGATGGAACAAACGTTCTTGTGCATATCCTTTGAAACCATCTTCTGTTTCTACAAAACTTTCCAATCCTGCTTCTCCCACCAAAGTCATCAACAAGTCAGCGGCATCTGTACTGAACGGTGTGATTTTAAAATCCAATTCGAAGTATTTCATAAGACTCTAATCGTTAAGAACTGATTTTGTTTGCAAAAATAGTAAAAAAAGAGTTATCAAAAGACGTTAAATTGAGCAATATCTTGGCAAATCAGTATGGAATCGTTTATATTTGCATATATAAATAAGGTAAGAATGAAAAAATTAAGATGGATTATAGCACTTTGCATGACAATGATGGTGATGTCAGTATGGGCGCAATACGACGACATGTACTTCACACCAAAGAAGAAAGCAAAGAAAGAAACCGTTAAGGAACAGACGATAGGAGAGAGCTATAGCGAAGACCATGCAGAAGTGGTCTATAGTGATAACCAACGCAATGTGGACGAGTACAACAGACGTTACACTTCTGACGTTGACACATACGACAGCACAGAAGTTGATAATGAAGTACCTGCCGAAGAATACGAATACTCCAAACGCATCTTACGTTTCAGTACACCGAGTGTAGGAATACCCGTGAGCAGTCCGTTATACTGGGAGCTATGTTATGGTCCGGCTTCCATCTATTGGGACGTATATGATGACGGAGTCTATGCCTATGTATCCCCAAGTACATGGAACAATTGGTATTACGGGTGGGGATGGAGCTCCTTCTACCCATATTGGGGATGGAGAGACCCATGGCACTATGGATGGTATGACCCGTGGTACTGCGGATATGGCTACTACAATCCGTATTACTATCCATACTACGGACACCACCACCATTACCCACATTATGCGCCATCACTCCGACCTGGCAATGGAGGTAAACCGGCATACCGCCCCAGCACGCAATATCGCGAAAGAAGTTCACTGGCAAGGGGCGACCGTAACACCAACAACAGGAGCAACCGTACCACTGTAACCTCACGTGACAACACACAACGACGCACAAACAGTACAACTACACGTAACAACAGTACAAGTAGCAACCGCAACTCAACACCGGTAAGAAGTTCTTCGGGACGTAGCAGTTCTACGCCTACAAGAAGTTCAAGCTATAGTAGCGGTAGTAACTACAACAGTGGCTCATCCAGAAGTTCCTACAGTTCGCCATCCTATAGTTCCCCATCACGTTCAGGTGGTTTTTCACCCTCCAGAGGTGGTGGAGGCGGTTCAAGAGGAGGACGCAGATAAAAACAAACAAATAAAAAGGCATGAAAAAGATATATACTATAGCAATGTCACTCATGGTGTCAGCCTCAATAATGATGGCGCAAACACCTTACATCAACGAGAACTTTATGGCATCCGACCTAAACGGAACAGCGCGTTTCATTGGTATGGGAGGAGCATTGGGAGCATTAGGTGCCGACATATCTGCCGGCAGTGCCAACCCCGCAGCACAAGGCTTATATCGACGTAGCGATGTAGGCATGACACTCAGTGTACTCACCCAACAAGAAAAGCCAGACTTGAATGCAGACATGACACACGTATCATTCGACCAGTTTGGTTTCGTGCTGACACTCCCCATGTTTGGCAAAAACATCAACTATATCAATTTTGGTATCAACTACCAGAAAAGAGCAAATTTCAATCATGCTTTCATTGCCGACAATGACCACCTTAATGGATTGTCACAGACTCAACAGATGGCAGACATCCTCAACTACACGCAGTATTCAACCCCATTGGCAGACCTGATGTATGATGCCTGTTTGGTCAACCCCATTTACGAACGTGACCAAAACGGTAATGTCATCATGGACGAGAACAATAAACCACGTTACGACTCCTATGATGCATTCCTTGCTGAGAAAAATCAGTACGACCGTATCACAGAAGGAGGCATTGATGGATATGACTTCAATATCTCCATGAATTTCCGCGACCGCTTGTATTTCGGTTTTATGTTCGGCTTCTGCGATGTGGACTACTACAGTTATAGCACCTACCGTGAATATTTCCAGTCAGGCCGAGGCATTGATGAGCTCTATTCTCTGTACAATACACACAGCGTGAAGGGAGTGGGATTTAATGCCAAGTTCGGTATCATTGCACGCCCCATTGAAACATCCGCCTTTCGTGTAGGACTCTCTGTTGAAACGCCCACTATCTATCATTTGGATTCATATACGGACTACAGCATAGACTCACCCATGAGTGAAGATGAGAACTACGAACTGATATATGGCAGTTTCTACACCCATCGTCCGGAAAAGGACCTCTTCCCGTTGATGATGCGCCTGAAAACACCTTGGAAGGTTCGTGCATCACTGGGTCACACCATTGGTAAATACTTAGCATTAGGAGCAGAGTATGAGTTTGCCAACTATGGAGGTGCGCGACAGACCTACGAAGATTTGGACTACGGTTATACCAATAAAGATAGCCACATGGACGCCATGTACAAGAACATATTGTGCGCCTCACATTCGTTCAAGTTCGGTATGGAATTCAATATCATCGACCAGGTGGCACTGCGTGCCGGCTATAACTATTTCTCCAAAGCCTTCAACAAAGATGCACGTTTGGACCAGACAGGTGAGTCACCCGCATTCAACTACCAGTCGTCCACCGACTTCATCAACAAAGGCGATGTCAACATCTTCACTGCCGGCATCGGTTTCCGTGGCAAGCACCTATATGCCGACTTTGCGTACAAATACCGTATGCAGTCAGGTGACTTCTATTCCTTTGACGACACCTATATAGGAGACGACACCCATCGTTTACAACCGGTCAATGTTAATATGAACAACCACCAGGTCTACTTCTCATTAGGATATAAGTTTTAGAAAAAACATTTAGAGTCAGGATTGTAGGCATTCCAAAACTTCGAATCGTGGGACGAGTAACAAGTACAGGATCTCACGCTTGAACCGAAATGCTGAAGATATTACTCTGATAATCAGATATACAATAACGGGAACTATATGAATTGATACCATAAAGTTCCCGTTGTTTTTATTTTCCCAAGGTTGATATTTTATAGATATATACGATTCTTGGTCGGTAAGTTGAAAAATAACTGAGTTACCGATAAAGAATAACACCTTTCCCCATTTGAAAAATCTACAAAATTTCAAAGGTCATCGTTTTTGGATGTCAACCCCTATAAGGTATTTCTGAGAATTTAATTTGAACATTCGTTCCTAACCTTCGGCGAATAAATTGTACCAAACTATCAATATCCTCTGAATTCTTTACACAAGGGCCAATTTTTATCGATATTATTGATGTAACAGGAATATTGTATGTAATAT
>JAGBUF010000326.1 GCA_017630975.1 Paraprevotella sp.
GAACGGAGAGCAGGTACACGCACGCACATGGCAGAGCATTGAACGTCGCTGTGCATGATTTTCTTGGTTTCATGGAACATCTTCATTTCTTCTTTGGTGTATCCGTTGTCCTGGAATACATCAATCTGAGGAATTACGTTGTATGCCAATTGATAGGCAAATTTCTTGACTGTGGCAGGTTTGCCTTCCGATAGTTCCTTGTATTGCTGCTCCAATTCCGCCATTGCTGCCGCACCGGCTCCGCTGGCAGCTTGATAGCTGGCCACATGGATGCGCTTGATATGGCTGAGGTTCTCAATCGGTTGCAATGCCGCTACCATCATAATGGTGGTGCAGTTCGGATTGGCGATGATGCCACGTGGGCGGTTCAACGCATCTGCTGCATTACATTCAGGAACAACCAATGGTACGTCTTCGTCCATGCGGAACGCGCTGGAGTTGTCTATCATGACAGCACCGAAACGGGTAATATCCTCGGCAAACTCCTTGGAAGTACCGGCTCCGGCTGATGTGAATGCTATATCGATGTCTTTGAAATCGTCGTTGTGTTGAAGCATTTTGACTTCAATTTCTTTGCCGCGGAATTGATATTTTGTACCTGCACTGCGTGAAGAACCAAATAGAACCAACTCATCCAATGGGAAGTTTCTCTCTTCAAGTACCCGCAGGAACTCCTGTCCTACGGCACCGCTTGCGCCTACAATTGCTACTTTCATTTTGTGTTGTTTTTATGTTTTGTTGAAATTAGATACAAATGTAGAGAATAAAAAACGAATTAATGTACAAAATGGAAAGTTTTTCGTTACTTTGCATCATAATTTAATACTATGACGACGCAAATCTCTGCATTATTGACACATTTACCTGTGACCAATCCTACATGGATTTTCTTCTTGGTGCTGGGCATTATCCTCTTTGCGCCTATTATTTTGGGGCGACTGAAGATACCGCATATCGTGGGTATGATTCTTGCAGGAGTAGTCATCGGGCCTTATGGTTTGCATGTATTGGACAAGGACAGCAGTTTTGAATTGTTCGGTAATGTGGGCTTATATTATATTATGTTCCTTGCAAGTCTTGAGATGGACCTGCAACACATGAAGAGTATCCGATGGCAAGCGCTGACCTTGGGACTGGCTGCATTTATATTCCCTTTGACAATGGGAGTGGTGTGCAATATATTCTTACTGAAATACAGTTTGATGACTTCAATTCTCTTGGCCAGTATGTATGCCTCGCATACATTGATTGCTTATCCAATAGTGATACGTTATGGTTTGGCGCGAAACAGGAGTGTGAGTATTGCCGTGGGAGGAACGATTGTGACAGATACCCTGACATTGTTGGTGCTGGCATTTATATCCGGCATGTTCCGTGAGGAGGTGCATGGGTGGTTTGGCGTGTTTCTGCTGTTGAAAGTCGTTTTGTTGTCCGTGGCTATTATCTATATTTTCCCGCGTATCGCACGATGGTTTTTCCGTCGATATAACGATGCGGTATTGCAGTTTATCTTCGTCATGGCGATGATGTTCCTCAGTGCCGGATTGATGGAACATATTGGAATGGAAGGTATCTTAGGTGCATTCCTTGCCGGTATTGTGTTGAATCCTCTGATTCCCCGTACGGCGCCGTTAATGCACAATCTGGAATTTGTAGGAAATGCTTTATTCATTCCTTATTTTTTGATTGGAGTGGGCATGATTATCGATGTGCGGGTTTTGTTAGGCAGTACAAATGCCTTGAAGGTGGCTGCCGTGATGATTACCATTGCTCTATTAGGAAAATGGATTGCATCATGGGTTACCCAGAAAGCCTTCAAAATGTCGGGGATTGAACGTGAACTGATGTTCGGTTTGAGTAATGCGCAGGCGGCTGCAACTTTGGCGGCGGTTTTGGTAGGATACAATATTATTCTTCCGTCCGGCGAGCGACTGCTGAATGAAGATGTGCTCAACGGTACAATCCTCTTGATATTGGTGACTTGTATTGTCAGTTCGTTAATAACGGATATTGCAGCACGTCGGTTGGCGTTGAAAGATGAAAATATCAACGAGATGCATCCGGTGAATGAGGATTCCACTTTGGTGGCGTTGGCTGATCCGGACACGGTGAATGATTTGGTGAATATGGACTTGTTGATGCGCGAAGAAAAGTCGGAACTGCCAATGAATGCTATAAACGTGGTGCTGGATAACGATGAAAGGGCGCGTGACAGAGGAACGAAACTCTTGGAGAAAGCTACAGCTATTGCCACGGCTGCTCATGTGCGCATGCAGACAAAATTGCGTTTGGCGACGAATCTTGCCAATGGTATTATCCACACCATGAAAGAAAACGATTATGCCGAATTGGTGGTGGGGCTCCATGTGCAGGCAACCCCTTCAGAGTCTTTTTTCGGGCCGGTACTGATTAGTTTGCTCAACCGTCTGAACAGACAGATGACAATGGTACGTACTACCATCCCACTTAACACGTTGAGGCGCATTCACGTGTCCGTTCCTGCCAAGGCTCAGTTTGAGGCCGGTTTCTATCACTGGGTGGATCGTATATCACGTTTGGCTGTGGCGATAGGTTGTCGTATTACTTTCTATATTCATCCCGATACGCAACGCATCCTGCAACGTTATTTGGCTTCAAAGCACAAGACTATTCGGGTGGATTACGTGCCGACAGATGGGGGGAATGAGTTGAAGAGGATGTCGAAAGAGGTGAAGAATGATGACTTATTGGTCATCGTAATGGCTCGTAGGGGGTCTATCTCGTTCCGACCATCGTTTGACCATATTCCTCGACAAATCCGTAAATATTATATGGAGACAAGTCTTTTGCTGATTTTCCCGGATGTCTATGCCGAGACGGCGACGAAGGATTTGAGTATCAATGAGCCATTGACAACGGATATCCGCTATGAGGCAGCAAAAGAATGGTATAAATCGTGGTTGCCGCATGGCAATGAAAATGAGGAGGGGGGAAGGTGATACCTGAATGGTGTGAACGAACAGAATTATTGTTGGGCGCAGAGAAGATGGAGCGCCTTCAGCATGCGCATGTACTGGTGGTGGGCGTTGGTGGTGTTGGTGCCTATGCGGCTGAGATGTTAGTGCGTACAGGTGTAGGACATCTTACTTTATTGGATGCTGATAACGTGCAAGAAAGTAATATCAACCGTCAGTTATGTGCTTTGCGTTCTACCGTAGGTGAGCCGAAGGTGCAGGTGTTGGCAAGACGATTTAAGGATATCAATCCGGAAGTGGCGTTAACCGTTCGTGCGGAGTATCTGGAGGAGGAAGGTGTGGTGCAGTTGCTGAAGGATACGACATACGATTTCATTGTTGATGCGATAGATACAATTGCACCCAAATGTGCATTAATCATAGAAGCCATGAGGCGCAACATTCCCATTGTAAGCAGTATGGGGGCAGGGGCAAAGACGGACATTACACAGGTGCGTTTTGCTGATTTGTGGGATACCTATCATTGTGGGTTGAGTAAGGCTGTCCGTAATCGTTTGAAAAGAGAAAAGATGCATCGGCCGTTACCGGTTGTGTTTTGTACACAGCAAGCGGATATGGATGCGATTGTAAAGGTGGAGGGTGAACGTAACAAGAAGACGACCACCGGCACGGTATCCTATATGCCGGCTGTCTTTGGTTGTTACTTGGCCCAATACGTAATAAACAGACTGTAGCATATGATTGAAGTCAAGAATATAAAAAAAAGTTTCGGTTCGTTAGAGGTGCTCAAAGGGATCAACCTTGATATCCGAAAGGGTGAGGTGGTGAGTATTGTCGGTCCCAGTGGTGCTGGTAAGACTACCTTGCTGCAAATCATGGGGACATTGGATCGTCCCGATGAAGGTACGATCCGTATCAATGGTATAGAGGTGGAAAAATTAGGGCAGAATGCGATGTCCGAGTTCCGAAACAAGCAAATTGGTTTTGTTTTCCAGTTTCACCAATTGCTACCTGAGTTTACAGCATTGGAGAATGTGATGATGCCGGCTTATATCGGTGGCATTTCTTCTCGTGAAGCCAATGAGCGTGCAGCTGAATTATTGGATTTTATGGGTCTGTCAGATAGGGCTTCACATAAGCCGAATGAACTTTCGGGTGGTGAGAAACAGCGGGTGGCTGTGGCAAGAGCATTGATGAACCGCCCGGCAGTGATTTTTGCGGACGAACCTTCAGGAAGTTTGGATTCAAAGAACAAACAAGAATTGCACCAATTGTTTTTTGATTTAAGAGACAAGATGGGGCAGACATCGGTGATTGTGACGCACGATGACGAGTTGGCGAAATTAACAGACAGAACGATACACATGAAGGATGGACGTATTGTAGAATAGAATTTAATAAAGGTAAGATGAAGATAAAGTTAGGAAAGGTAAATCACCTTACGGTGGTGAAGAGCGTTGATTTTGGAATGTATCTTGATGGGGACGAAGCAGGTGAAATCCTTCTTCCTTTGCGTTATGTGCCCAAAGGATGTCAGATAGGTGATGAACTGGACGTATTTATCTATCTGGATAGTGAAGAGCGTTTGGTGGCCACCACGCAGATGCCTTATGCACAAGTAGGCGATTTTGCGTATCTGAATGTAGCATGGGTAAACAATTACGGGGCTTTTATGGATTGGGGATTGATGAAAGATCTTTTTGTACCTTTTCGTGAGCAGAAGATGCGTATGCAGAAAGACAAAGGCTATGTGGTTTATCTGCACATTGATCCGGAGACGTATCGTATCATGGCTTCAGCCAAAGTAGAGCGTTTCCTATCTGAAGATTTTCCGCCATACAACGAAGGCGATGAAGTGGATATTTTGGTTTGGCAGAAAACAGAACTTGGCTTTAAAGTGATTGTAGACAATCAGTATTCCGGTCTGATTTACGATAGTGAGGTGTTTCGTCCTTTGCGTACCGGCGACCGCTTGAAGGCATACGTTAAATTGGTTCGTGGAGATGGTAAGCTGGATATTGCTTTGCAAAAGCAAGGTAAGGAGGCTATAACCGATTTTTCTTCGGTGCTTTTGGATTATCTTAAGTCACATTCCGGTAAGACGTCGTTGGGTGACAAGAGTCCTGCCGATGAGATTTATGCTGAGTTTGGTGTCAGCAAGAAAGTATTCAAGAAAGCAGTGGGAGATTTGTATAAGCGCAGGTTGATACAAATCAGCCCGGAGGGAATCACATTATTATAATAAGATATATATACAATAAGAAAGCCACTTCTTTGCGGAAGTGGCTTTCTTATTGTGCCTATAAAAGAGTGTCTTAGGCTTCTTTACGAGTAACGGTACGCTTTTCTGCGATGCGTGCCTTCTTACCAGTAAGTTTACGCAAGTAATACAACTTAGCGCGGCGAACCTTACCAATTTTGTTCACTTCGATGCTCTCAATGTTCGGGCTCTCAATAGGGAAGATACGCTCAACACCTACAGTACCTGACATCTTACGAACGGTGAAACGTTTTTTGTTCTCGTGTCCGCTGATTTTGATAACAACACCGCGATACAACTGGATACGCTCTTTGTTACCTTCTACGATTTTGTAAGCTACAGTAATAGTATCACCAGCTTTGAACTTAGGATGCTCTTTTCCAGTAGCAAACGCTTCTTCTGCAATTTTAATTAAATCTGCCATTTTTATTTGGTAATTAAATTGTTTGTCGTCCCAGCACAACATAGCAGGGAACTCTACATCCTGCCAGCGATTGTACGGAAAGCGGTGCAAAGGTAAGACTTTTTGTGCAAAGAACAAAACAAGACCATTCTTTTTTCCGCTTCTCTGATGATATGAGATTATTTTTAGTAATTTTGAGCGTTCAATCAATATAGATAAGAATGAGAAGACCAATATTTATAGGACTATGTCTGAGCGTATTTCTTTTTCATGTTTCATGCGCCAGACAATATGTTCTGACTGCTGTTCAGCATGAACGGTTGGAAGTGACATCGCATTATGATGAAGCTCCGGATGCTGAGGCAATGGAAATTGTTGCACCCTATCGAAAGACTGTAGATAGTATCATGTCACCTGTCTTGGGAGAAAGTGCAGAGGTGATGCGGGCAGATCGTCCCGAAAGTTTGTTGTCAAATTTCGTGGCAGATGTGTTGCGTGATGCATCAGGACATATAGGTAAGAAAGCGGATATGGGACTGTGCAATGTGGGTGGATTGCGGAGTATAATGCCTCAAGGAAAGGTTACATATGGCGATGTATTGGAGATATCTCCTTTTGAGAACCATTTATGTGTGGTGACCTTACAAGGGACGAAGCTGAAGGAGTTGATGCAGCAGATTGCTGCAGTAGGTGGAGAAGGTATTAGTGGTGCCCGTTTGGTGATCTCTCAGGATGGACAATTGCTGAGTGCCAAAGTAAGAGGAGAGGATATTGACGAAGATGCTTTGTATACGATTGCAACATTGGATTATCTGGCAGAAGGGAACGATAGAATGTATGCCCTAAAAGATGCCGTATCAAAGCAGAAAACGTCCATATTGGTGCGTGAACTAATAATGGAAACCATACGTAATGAATATGCGAAAGGGCATAAAGTGGATGCGAAGATAGAAGGACGTATAGTTGTGAAAGAAAAATAGCGAAAGGATATGACGAGGTTGTTGAAGATAAAAGTTGTGGCATGTGGCTTGTTGTTATGCGGACAGGTTATTGCACAACAAGAGAGTGTACGTATCAAAGTTGTACATACCAATGATACGCACAGTTGTGTGATGCCCATACATCCAAATTCTGCGGATACAGCGCAAGCTGATAAGGGGGGATTCTTGCGTCGTGTGGCAGTATTGAAGGAGCTGAGAAAGGAAGATCCTGATCTCTTGCTATTTGATTGTGGCGATTTTTCACAAGGTTCTGCCTATTATAATCTGTATAAAGGAGAGGTGGAAATCAAACTGATGAATGTGATGCGCTATGATGCAGCTACCATTGGCAACCATGAGTTTGATTGCGGTTTGGAGAATCTTGCGCGTATCTATCGGATGGCTGAATTTCCTATCGTATGTGCCAATTATGACGTAAAGGGAACTTGCTTGGAGGATTGTGTAAAGCCTTTTGTTGTGTTGCATCGCAAGGGGTTGAAAATCGGAGTATTGGGACTGGGGACAAATCTGGAAGGATTGGTTGCTCAGACCAATTATGAGGGGGTAGACTTTGAGGACCCAATTGCTGTTGCAAATAAGGTCGCTACATACTTAAAGGAAGAGGAAAGGTGTGATGTGGTAATTTGTTTGTCGCATTTGGGATGGGAGATTGATGGCGTAGATGATTCGGAATTGATTCCGCAAAGCCGTCATATAGACATCGTATTGGGAGGACATTCACATAGCTATTTTGAGCAACCCGTGGTGATGAACAATGCGGATGGAAAACCGGTATATTGCAACCAGATGGGGAAGAATGCTCGTTATGTAGGAACGCTGACACTGGAATTTACTCCATTTGCAGAGTAATTTTATTCAAAGTATAGCGTTAGCACAATCATTTTGGACGATGCACCGTCCAGTGAGTTTGTGAATTTTCGGAGTGAACTGTCTATCAGGTCATTCCTTTTTTTCTGTAAAATATCTACCAATCCGAAACAGAATTTCAATTCGGGAATCAGTTTGAAGAAAGGCAGGTAGAAGTCGCAGCCCATACCGATTTCAATGTAACAATCAAACGGCTTCATTAACAAAGCCTTTTGTTTTTTCGTGGTAAGATCCAACATGGGATTGACACCTACCAAAAAATAAGGCCGATAATTGTTGTGGCGAGGTCCGGATAGTTTCAGGCCTAATGGTAATGATATATAGGTTGACTTGATGTTCTGAGTACTATCGCGTCCGCTGACCTGTTCGTGAAAGGCGATATGTTTCTGACCGAAGTGCATGGTGGGCGTCAGTCGCAATGCCATGTAATTGTTGAGGCGCATTTCGCCAAGGACTCCCACACTGAACCCGGGGTTGTAATTATCAACTTCAGCATACCATTGTTCGCCACTGACAGGATCTATATAGCCATTGTTCTTCAGCTCAAGATCTTGCATGTGTAAGCCAAAGAAGAAGCCCCAATGGAATTTGCGTTGGTCAATGTAGGGGCGATGCTGCACCTTCTGCTCTTGTGCATGTGTTTGGCACAAGGTTAGCAAGCAGAGTATGGCGAGCAGGTATCGTTTCATTTATCACTGATATTTATTAGAAATCAACGCAAAGATACGTCTGTTATTGTATTTTTGCATTCCTTTTCGCCATAAAATCACTAAAAATAGTGATAAAATATTTGTGGAGATATGATTTAAATACTACCTTTGTCCAACTCAAGTGAGCGAAAATAGAATTAATCATTTAAAATTAGAACAATATGGCTTACGTAATTAACGACGATTGTGTAGCTTGCGGAACTTGTATTGATGAGTGTCCGGTAGGAGCTATCTCAGAAGGTGATAAGTATGTTATCGATGCTGATGCTTGTACTGAGTGTGGTACTTGCGCAGACGTTTGTCCTTCTGGTGCGATTACATTGTAATCATTGCACAATGAAAGTACAACGGTGACTTTTCCTAAGGAAAGTCGCCGTTTTTTTGTAGTTGACGATTAAATCCCTCTATAACAACAAACGCATGGATGGCAATGTTGCCGTCCATGCGTTTGTTGATATGGTCTATGATTATTTTACAATCACTTTCTTCTTATTGACAATGTAGATGCCCTTCGGAAGTCCTTGTAGTGAATTCCCAACTTTCACTCCCTGCAGGTTGTAGACACCAGAAGTTGTCATGTTGATACGTTCATTTACTTGCTCCTGAATGTCTGTTACAGTGTCCTTGTCAAAGTCGCCGTAGAAATACAAGCGGAAGTTGTCAAAACAGGTCCAATGGTGTACGCCACCTTCTGTTGTCCTCAAACCACATTTCAAAGCGCCTTTCTTGGTGAGGGTTGTTACCACCTCGTTTTCATACTCACCATCAGCAAAGCGTTTTGCTGCAGAAAGCATGGTGTTCGGGAGATACATGATAGGACTGCCTACTTGTATATCCTCGGTGTGTGACGCCCTGCTGTGTGCTTCAGAAGCGATGTGCTTGATGTTGGTCTTGTCAGAACGTGCATATAGAACGGCGTTGACATTGTCTGTTCCATTAATAAATTCCTCGTAGCAGGTTTCGTACCATCCCGGGCGTTGGAATCCTTGCATCATCAACTTGTATGTTCCAGCAGGAGCATCAGAGATGTTTTGGGTCATATTGTATGTGACCTCAAAAAATTCTCCACAAGAATGATCCAAAACAGGCATGTTTGTCCATCCCGATTCATCGTCAAAGTTAGGATTCTCTATCAAGAAGGTGATATTGAATGGCTGTTCCACATCTGTAGGTGTGGTATTGCCAAGGAATGTCATACTTGCTGCTTTCGCTTCATCGTATAATGCCTGGAATTCAGATGTTGTCTCTGCCTTTAAGGCTTCTTGTTCAAGTGATTCCAATGTTGTGCTTAATGTTGCGTCAGCATTTTCTGCTTTTTCCTTGTGAGGAACATCCAATAATGCCTTGATGTCGCCAAACAGATTGTTGAGTTTTTCAGTGTATGCCTCTTTGCCATTCTTGTCAAATTCCTCCAGCTCTTGAGAAGAGAGGAATAACCAGCGTTGGTTGGTGGCAGAATTTTCCAAATTGAATGATGCTGTAGTTGTTCCGCCATTGGTGTTTGCTTGCAAACATGGAGGTGTGTTTTTGTTTTGCGGTACAATTACCCAGAAACCTTGTTTTTCGAATTTTTCAAAAATGGTAGCTCTTACACGACCACCCATGAGTTGGAAATTCTCCGTGCTACTTGGTGTGGTTTTGCTGGCAGTCTTGATGCTGTTAGAAGAGTAGGTGAAATATTTACCGCTCTTGGCATTTTTGATTCTATAATAGCAGGTAGAAGGTACGAATTCAACGAACCAGGCGTATGCATCGTCTGCCATTACCTCACTGTTACTCTTTGCCACCCATTTCAATGTTCCGGTGCTGGTTTCTGTCAGATAAGAATCGTTCAAACCACAACTGGAATCCTCGTTCTTGATATAGTATTTCACGTTGTCATCTGATCGCAATGTGTATGCAGGTAGATTTCCGCCTCCCGTCGGAATCAATCCGTCTTCGCAAAGTCCTTGAATAATCATCGCATTGATCATGTATTCAATAGGATTGTTATTATCTTCATGCGCTCCATTGATACCGAAAGGCCACATGTGTGTTTCATCGCCCGTCATCATTGAAGTATTGTTGTTGTCAAAGAACTGCAATACTTTGTTGGCGCGTTCGCCCAACCATAATCCACGGTAGCCGGTTTCGCGCAGTGGAGAGTATCCATACCATATATAGTGTGTACCTACACCGACACCATGTGCCATTTCATGCATGATTGTTCCGGTGCGTTGATAACTGGCATTAGGACCTACGCGCATCCATCCGCCATAACTACAGTCTGCAGTTGGTGTTCCAGAACCATAATTGATGGTACTGTGATAACCTTTGATACTGGTGAAATTATTGTAATAATTGGTGGCATCAGCTCCCGCTGCGTCAATGCGTTGGTTGGCATCAGCATCGCCACCCCAGTTGTAAGAGTATGAACATTGACCGCGTGGTATAGTGATGATTTTCAACACTTCACCATAACCCACTGCAAAAGTCTTGGTAAGTGCATATGCGCGAACATAATATACAGTGGCAGGTTGCAATCCTTCCATACGGTAAATCTTGCCGTTCCAATCATAATATGCGGTACTTCGATTGTCATGGATAGTAGGGTCGGGTTGTGTGCTCCAGCAGAATCCCACTTCTTGTAAATTGCTTTCTGACACGCCGCTGTAGGTCAAACGTCCATATGCGGATGAAGAACC
>JAGBUF010000327.1 GCA_017630975.1 Paraprevotella sp.
CTGTTGATTAGTGAATTATATTTAAAGAGTGAGCATACCATCAACAATTGGGCATACACAATGATGAGTCAAATGTATGTAGCATTACCTTTGTCAACTCTTAGCGTATTGGCTTTTCAACAAGGTGTTACCGAAGGACAAACCATAGGCTACAACTATATCCTTCCACTATCTGTATTTATTTTCCTTTGGGCCAATGATACAGGTGCTTATTGTATTGGTTGCCTCTTTGGAAAACATCGTTTATTCCCGAGAATCTCTCCCAAGAAATCATGGGAAGGCTCTATCGGTGGAGCTGTTGTAGCTTTAGGCATATCACAACTCATTGCTACATATAGCGTTGTGCTTACCAGATGGGAGTGGTTAGGATTTGCAATGGTAGTAGTAGTATTCGGAACATGGGGCGATTTGGTGGAAAGCCTACTCAAACGTCAGTTACAGATTAAAGACAGTGGCAACATATTACCCGGGCATGGCGGTATGCTAGACCGATTTGACAGTTCTTTCCTGGCGATTCCCGCCTCTGTCATCTACCTCTACACTTTGACTTTGGTGTAAAACTTATTTATTCATCAAACAAGAATAAATCATCTGAGCGGCTTTTGCCGGTGCGCCTGTTTCACCTAAACGGCATATCATTTCATCGTAATTGTCCATCATGATTTTGCGTCGCTCTTTTCCCGGGAGAAGAGCATCCATTTCTTTGCGCACATTCTCCACTGTCATGCCATCAGCCACCAATTCCCTTACCACCTCCTTATCAGCCACAAGATTAACCAAAGAGATGTATTTTACTTTGAGCAAACAGCGTCGCAAAAAAGACACTATACGCCCGAACGACATATAATAACAAACCACTTGAGGCACACGGAAAATCGCAGTCTCCAATGTGGCTGTACCCGATGTAACAAGCGCAACTGTCGCATGATTCAAAATGCGATAGGTCTGGTTGTAAATCACCTTTACCCTTTTACCCTTCAAAATCTTACTATAATAATCTGCATCAATATTAGGAGCTGCCGCCAACACTAATTCATATTCGTTTTCATGAACAGAAGCCGCTTCTACCATGATAGACAAGTTGTCCTTGATTTCTTGTTTTCTACTTCCCGCCAATAGGGCAATTATCGGTTTTCCGCTCAACTCATTGTCAGATATAAATTGAGTAAAATCGTCTTTTACAGTCCGCTTGTATTCTTCTACTTCATCTAAAGTTGGATTTCCTACATAATGAATCGGATAATGATGTTTCTTTTCAAAGAAATCCACTTCAAAAGGTAATATTGAGAACAATTCATCAACATCACGTTTGATATTTTTGATGCGATACTCTTTCCACGCCCAGATCTTAGGAGAGATATAATAATAGACAGGGATAGACGTATGCCGGTGGATAAATTCTGCAATGGAAAGATTGAATCCGGGATAATCTACCAAAATCAATACATCAGGATGCCATTCAAGGATATCACGCTTGCACATTTTCATATTACGCAGGATGGTACGCAGATGAAGTAACACCGGTATAAACCCCATGTATGCCAACTCCTTATAATGACGCACCAAAGTGCCTCCCTGCTGTTGCATCAAATCTCCGCCAAAGAAACGGAATTCCGCATGTTCATCATTCATTCTCAACTCCTTCATCAAATGAGAGGCATGCAAATCTCCGCTGGCTTCACCTGCTATCAAATAATACTTCATAGATGCTCAAAATGTTTTATTTTATCTAAAACATGGTATGCTGTCATGTCGACTTGTATCGGAGTAATCGCCACATAATTATTCTCCAAAGCCCATGTATCCGTATCGCTCATGTGAGGCTCTGTATTGGTAAACTTACCTACCAACCAATAATACCGTTGTCCTTTGGGATGTTCCGCTGCATACCATTCATTTGTCCACGCTCCTTGTCCCATTCGGCACACCTTTGCGCCAACATATCCCATGCCTTTATTTTGGGGGAAATTAACATTCAAACACACCCCTTGTGGCAATCCCGTGTCCAACACCTTACGCACAATCTCACTCACATGATTTGCCGTGGCAGAAAAGTCTGCATCAGCATCAAAATCCGCCAAAGAAAAACCGATTGAAGGGACACCTTTCATGCAGCCTTCCATCACAGCCCCCATCGTTCCCGAATAATGGACACTTACAGAGGCATTATCCCCATGGTTGATGCCACTGACGATTAAATCAGGTCTTCTTGCAGTAAAGACTTCCAATGCCAATTTCACGCAATCGACAGGCGTTCCGCTACATTCGCATATTTTTACGTTGGCGGTTTCACTTATCACTTTGAACCACAATGGGTCATGCGCTGTAATTCCGCACGCAGTACCGGATCGCGCTCCATTAGGTGCCATTACCAAAATATCGTATGATGGCGAAAGTATTTTTACCAATTCATTGATGCCCTTGGCTTGAACACCATCGTCATTCGTCAGTAATATCAACGGTCTGTTATTA
>JAGBUF010000328.1 GCA_017630975.1 Paraprevotella sp.
AAAAGATATCAGTATCACTCCTAAAGAAATTACCATTACACCTCTTGATGAACAATTGATTCAAAAAGCTCTGGAATGTATTGAAAAAAACATGAGTAACACAGAATATAACGTGGAAGCTTTAAGTGCAGACATGGGCATAGAACGTTCGTCACTTTATCGCAAGATGCAAGCGATTGTAGGACTAACACCATCTGAATTTATGCGTACTATCCGTTTAAAACGTGCAGCTCAATTGTTGGAACAAAGTCAATACTCTGTACAAGAAATATCATGGATGGTTGGTTTCAATACACCACGATATTTTTCTTCCTATTTTAAGGAAATGTTCGGAATGAACCCATCGCAATATGCATCAGAGAGACATAAAAAAAGCAAGTAAGTCGACTTACTTGCTTTACTGATTTATTTTATCTGTTTCTTATATAGAAACAATAAGTATTTTATGCTATTTCGTCAAGAAGATTCTGTTACTTACTTGCCTTAACGCCAAAGGCACAGAATGTTAAATAGAATGCACATAACAATAAAACACATACTCCCGCAGTAATACCAGCGACATCGGTTGCAGCTCCAATCAATGGGGTTACTGCTCCGCCACCGGCTACTGCTGTAATCATCAAACCAGAAATGAGATTGGCTTTATTGGGCATTCGTTGTACTGCCATTGAATATATAATCGGGAATATACATGAACACAAAAAACCGATAGCTCCAATACAGAATAGATCCACAATCGGTTGTTCATAAAATGCTAAAACAAGGATAGCAACGATACAAGTCAGGATATTAACACGGAAATATGTCATTTCTGACACTTTAGTCATGATAAATACCCCCAAGAATGCACCTATGGTTCTACAAATAAAGTAAATCTGCGGAGCAATACCGGCATCTTGCGTATCCCATCCGAAACGACTGATCATGACTTTTGAACTGATAAAGTTCGTAGCAACATCTATACCTACCACAAAGAATATACCTAAAAAAAGTAAAAAAATGGTCTTATCAGATAATAATCCCCATACCTTTCGCATATTCACATCGGATGTTTCGCTCACCTCATGTTGTATCGGCGTAAACCAAAGCCAAAGGGCTGAGATTAATGTTATGCAACCCAATACGGGGAAAGCCAAATACCAGTTTCCTTTATCACCACCACCCAACACATTAACAGCAAAAAGCATAATAAATGGTCCACAGAATGATGATACAGCTTTTACAACTTGACCTGCAGTCAGACTACTAGTCAGCAATTTTTGATCCGTTACGACATTGTTAAGTAGAGGATTTAGGGATACTTGTAAAATAGCATTTCCTATTCCCAATAAAGCATAACCCACCAAACATGCCCAAGCTGTCTGTAACAAAGGAATACACATACCCACTAAAGTTACCAACATACTCAGCATCACTGTATTCTTGCGACCCCACGCATTCATTTTAATACCTACAGGTATACTAAAAAATAAAAACCAAATGAATACCATTGAGGGTACAAAACCAGCCATAGTATGACTCCAGTTGAAAGCCTCACGCGCATAATCGGACGAGATGCCGACAATATCACAGAACCCCATGACGAAGAACCCGAACAAAACGGGAAGAAGGGCTAAAATAGATGTTTGTTTTTTCATAATATTATAATTGATAGTGATTATTCTTATTTATGGTTCTACTCTAAACCAATCTAAATCTAACCATCCTCTATTCACAGGACGTTCGGTATAAGGTTCAATGCCTACAAATCCCAATTTGGCACCTATCCATTTCCCTTGACGTGCATAAAAGGATTTTCCACATTCTTTATATTTCTTACCATTCAAACTATAAGCAAACTGACACAGACCATTGCTCTTCACGTGTACACGTAGATAGATCATTCTACTTACAGTTGGGGAATATATAATTGTCTGTCGCTCAGAAGGTTCAAAACTATCTATATCTATCACTTCCTCTGCACCGGCATTTTCTGCATCCTTACAAATGCGTTGACGCAAGATAAAACGATCTCCTTGTCGACAAACTGTCAAAGCAGAATAATCCCATCCCATAACAATCAGACCTCCCTCTTGACCATTTTCTTTGCTCACCATTTTAATCTTTGTGGTTGCTGTAAACGTTTGCGAAGGAAACTTCTGTAACAGCAAATTTGATGCCTCCCAAAGATTGACATACTGATTGGATAACGGCCACGTATACAAACGGGCATATCCATATGGGGTTGTAAAGCCATATAAATCATGGTAATTGGAATGCCATTGCCATTGTTTACCCCAATCGGTCGTATTGAATTCATCACTCTCGACCGGATTCTGTACACCACTCACACAACCTTTGGGCTTACGATACTTCATCACCGGATTTCCGCAACCATCGTTGTCTGAGTCTTCGCCGATAACCGGCCAGCCGTCCCTCCAACTCATGGGTTCCAACCATATTACTCTACCATAACAACCCTTATCCTGAAAATGAATGAACCAATCTTCGTCTGCTGCCGTCCGCACCCAAGCACCTTGGTGGGGACCATTTATAGGAGTGGTACCTTGCTCCATCACACGGCGGGCCTCATAAGGACCATATATTGATTTGCTGCGAGCCGCCATTTGCCAACCTTTTTCAACTCCTCCTGCAGGGAAGAATAGATAATAATAACCATTTTGCTTATAAAATTTTGGACCTTCTGCAGTATGATTGACATCATCATTCCCATCGTAAACAATACGAGCCGGTCCAATAACTTTCGTGCCATCGGCATTCATTTCTGCCACACAAATCACTGAATTGATTTGCGCACGACTGCCAGCCCATGCAAAAGCAAGATAACATTTGCCATCATCATCCCAAAGCGGACAGGGGTCAATGATTCCCTTGCCTTTCTTTACCAAAATAGGTTCCGACCACTTCGCAAGAGGATCAGATGTTTTCACCATATAGACTCCAAAATCCGGATCGCCCCAATAAATATAGAACTCACCATTATGATAACGGATACTTGGCGCCCACACTCCCTTGCCATGCCTAACAACATTATAATACTCTTCCGGTACAAGTTTATCCAAAGCATAATTAACGATTCTCCAATTTACCAAATCCGTTGAATGAAGTATAGGCAAGCCCGGCACACACGAAAAACTTGATGCCGTCATATAAAAATCACCACCTACCACACACACATCCGGATCAGAATAATCCGCATGAATCACAGGGTTCAGATATGTACCATCGCCCTGGTCAGGAGACCATACATGCGAAACCTCTTGCTGTGCAATAGTCGGCATTGACAAGGCAAGAAACATACCGATTGCACATGTAATACCTCGTAGCATAGAAGTATGGATATTTAATCTTGGCATAATATTACATTTAAGGTTATCATTTCTTATTGTATACGAATCAACTTTACTTTTTTCGCAAAATCAAAAATAAATAAATCCTTGCAAAAGCATAACTTAAGCAAGGATTTATGCAGATAAAATATTTCGTTACAATTCTATCAAACTAAATGAATAAGCCGGTAATTCGTATTCAAAATTAGGTGTCACTTTTATAACAGACTCTTGTGGACGTGCATTGACGTCGTCATACTTTCCAGTCAAAAGATGCAGACGTGCATTGATGTGCTCTGCACCATTGAAACGTTCAGCTAAACCAGATAAATCAATCTTACTCTTTACCGGATGATTCAGGAGATTGACTATCTTGAGATAGACCTTTCCGGTCTTCGTATCGCATACGGTACTTGCAGCCAAACGTTCGCGCACCCCTTTACGACCCTCGTTCACTCTTAAATCTGTTTCAATATATTCATCACCGCAATAATTACCGCATAGTTTCTGAACATAATAGCCAACAGTCGGTTTTACTTCTTTATTGTTGAAATAAATCATATCGGGATTCCATTGTGTATGATGCTCTTTTGCCAATAACGGTGCGTATGAACTCATCGCCACTACATCACCATTACGTTCCATTCCACAAATGTGCATGGCCTCGCACAATGCCGATTCTATATTGTTATGACGGCCCGGAACATGAGCTGCGTACTCACCCAAATACACTTTTGAACCATTGCGGTCATATTGGTCATAATAATTTTGATGATAGATGAACCAACCGGGTGTTTGGTAATAGTGTTCGTCAATCATATCTATCTTATGATCCTTTGCCAGTCTCCATCCGGTCTCATAATCGCTACCCTCTGACCATGGTCCGGAAGTACCACAAACAATAATATCCGGATATCTCTCCTTAACAGCATTGATAATCATCAGATAACGTTCCTCAAAGGTTTTGGATATCAAATCTTCATTACCAATACCAATATATTTCCGATTAAAAGGTTTCGGGTGTCCTTGCTCGGCACGTTTCTTTCCCCACACTGTTGTCTTTGCATCACCATTCGCCCACTCTATCAAGTCAAGAACATCTTGAATATATTCAGGCATCTTTTCCATCGGAATTCCTCCCTGCTGACCATGTCCGCAATCACTTGAGTTCTGACAACAAACACCTGCGGCCAATACCGGTAAGGGTTCGCATCCCATATCCTCGCAGAACTGGAAGTACTCATAATAACCCAAGCCTTTGGTTTGATGATAGCCCCACAAGTTACGTTGCGGTTTGCGTGCTTCAAGCGGGCCGATGGTTTCTTTCCAATTATATATATTATGCAATCCGTCACCATGTGCCACACATCCGCCTGGGAATCGCATAAATTTCGG
>JAGBUF010000329.1 GCA_017630975.1 Paraprevotella sp.
ATGACGGCTATGCGGCATATAGAACACATCATCAAAACCACGGAAGATAGGGAGTTTCGCATCCATGGGATATTGTTGGAAGATACCGAACATCTTTTTGTCCAACTTATACTTGGGAACCCCATAGTGGTAGAACAATCCTGCTTGCGCCGCCCAACAGATATATAGGGTCGACGTCACATGTGTACGTGCCCAGTCAAAGATTTCAGAAATCTCATCCCAATATGTCACTTCATTGTATTCCAAATGCTCCACCGGAGCCCCGGTAATAATCATTCCATCGAATTTCTCATGTCGCATCACCTCAAAATCACGATAGAACGCTTGCATGTGTTCAATAGGTGTATTCTTGGAGGTATGTCCTTTGACCTTCATAAAAGAGATTTCCAACTGCAATGGAGTGTTTGACAAAAGGCGGATTAAATCTGTTTCCGTCGTTATTTTCAGTGGCATCAGATTCAATACCGCAATGCGCAACGGACGAATATCCTGTGCTGATGCACGGGAACTGTCTATTACAAATATATTTTCCTCTTTCAACAAGTCTATGGCGGGTAGCTTATCAGGCAATGTTAATGGCATGTCTATTCGTTTTTCTTTATTTTACGTTACAATTACCAAATGGTAGCACGTTGCTCCTTGGGGATATACATAGCATTCTCCTCTGTTACGCCAAATGCGTCATACCATGCATCGATATGCGGCAGAGCACCGTCCACACGCCAACGTCCCAATGAATGAGGATCAATCTTTGTCAATCGACGTATCTCTTCATCACGGATGTTTTGTGCCCATAAATTAGCATACGACAAGAAGAAACGTTGTTCAGGAGTGAATCCATCCTCTACTTCCAACGGATTTTCCTTCATGGCATTCTGGAAAGCACAATATGCCACCATCAAACCTCCGTGGTCCGCCAAATTCTCTCCCAATGTCAACGTACCATTGGCTTTCAAATCGGGCAACACATTGATTTGGTCAAAATAATCCTTCATCACTTTCGCTCTAGCGTCAAATCTTTCAGCATCATCGGCAGTCCACCAATCTGACAAATTCCCATCTTTATCAAACTGACGTCCTTTGTCATCAAAACCATGTGTCATCTCATGGCCTATCACCACACCGATAGCACCATAGTTACATGCATCATCGGCATCCATGTTAAAGAATGTAGGTTGAAGAATACCAGCCGGGAAACAAATCTCATTAGTTGTCGGATTGTAGTAAGCATTTACCGTTTGAGGGGTAATCAACCATTCGTTACGATCAACCGGCTTGTTAAGTTTGGTATTGATCATGTGCTTGATGTCAAACTCATTGCTACGTACCACGTTTGCCCAATAACAGTCATTCTCAACCTTCAAAGCTGAATAGTCTCGCCACTCGTCCGGATAACCAATCTTTACATGGAAGGTAGATAGTTTTTCGTGTGCACGTGCTTTTGTCTCATCACTCATCCATTCCTGTTCATTTATACGTTCTCCCAACGCCACTTGCAAATTCTTCACCAATTTTATCATGCGTTCTTTTGCCTCGGCTGGAAAATATTTCTCTACATAAATGCGTCCTAATCCTTCGCCTAAAACGCCCTCAACTGTTGCCACTGCACGTTTCCAACGCGGACGGTCCTGTTGTTTTCCACTCAATACGCCACCAAAGAATTCAAAGCTGCGGGCGCGGAACTCATCACTTAAATAAGATGACGCTGCACTGATCAAAGCCCACTGCATGTATGCTTTTTGTTCTTCAACAGACACCTCTGCCAAAACATTCTCTACCTCATGCATCGCCTCAATCTGTCCGACACTCACTTCAGTTACCTCCGTCAATCCGATGAATTTAAACATCAAATCCCAATCTATTCCACTGAATTCTTTTTTCAATGTTTCTACACTCATCTTGTGATAATTAGCCTCTGGATCTCTCAATTCAGTAGCAGATTTGGACTTTTCGGCCAACTTAGTCTCAATACGTAAAACGGCCTCAGCCTTTTTTTGAGCTACTGTTTCGGGATATCCACACATCACAAACATATCGCTCACACATGACACAAAAGCCTCGCGAACGGAAATGGTTGAACTATCGGTATCAAAATAGTAGCTTTTTTCACCCAGACTCATTCCTCCTTGATAGAACTGCAAGAGATTTTGGGTACTGTTCTTCACATCTGCTCCAATATAAAAACTGAAATATCCACCTATCCCCTTACTCATCTGAGCCACCATCATCGGGAAAACATCCTCTCTCGCACTGATGTTTTCTATCGCATCCAAATCGTCTTTTATAGGTGCATACCCTTCTGCATTCAACTTCACACTATCCATCGCTATATTGTATAAGTCACCTATCTTCTGCTCCAATGAACCAACGGTATGTTCTTCGTTCGCTACAGACTCTATTAATTCACGCAACTGCTTGTTGTTATTTTCGTTCAACACTTCAAAGCACCCGTAACGGCTGTATTCTGCAGTGAGTGGATGAGCATCGCGCCATCCTCCGGTCGCATACTGATAGAAATCATCCCCGGGTTGCGCGGACGTATCTAAATTAGCCAAATCTATTCCTGTTCCGACATTCTGACGTTGACATGACATCATAGAAATCGAAGCAAAAGGAACGGTTAATAACAAATGTTTAAACTTCATATTGATACTATTTAAATGATTATTGATTACTTATTGAATACTCTTTTCTTCCTCCAATGCCATGATACTGTTTTCCCATTCCTGTTCTACAACAGAGAGCTGTTTTTTCAGCATCGTGTGACGTTCGTACAAAGCCATATCTGTGGCACCTTCGGGTGTTGCCATCTGTGTTTCCAGTATTGCGATAGCAGATTCTATTTCACTTATTTCATCTTCACATTGCTCTACAACTTTTTCCAATTTACGCAACTTCTTCTGACGTTCTTTTTGCTGTTCATAGCTCAAACGATTCTGACTGACCGGTTTGTCTACCTGTACCATTCCCACTGATAGCGAAGAAGGCGATATTGATTTCTGCAGTTCCTGTAATGAATCAATCTTTTTTTTCTGTAGGAAATCATAAATACCTCCCAAATGTTCTTTGACTTGCCCGCCTCCGAACTCATAAACCTTCGTCACCAAACCGTCCAAAAATTCACGGTCGTGACTGACAATGACAACCGTACCATCAAAATCTCTAATAGCCTCCTTCAAGACATCCTTTGAACGCATATCCAAATGATTGGTAGGCTCATCTAATATCAAGAAATTAACAGGTTCCAACAATAGTTTTATCATAGCCAACCGACTGCGTTCACCACCAGAAAGCACTTTTACTTTCTTGTCCGATGCCTCACCACCAAACATAAAGGCGCCAAGTATATCACGAATTTTCAGACGTACATCCCCTTTCGCCACGTTGTCAATGGTTTCAAATACGGTCAATTCCTCGTTCAATAGTTGCGCTTGATTCTGTGCAAAATACCCTATCTGTACATTGTGTCCGAGTTTCAAATCACCTTCAAACGGTATCTCGTTCATAATACACTTGACTAGAGTTGATTTTCCCTCACCATTCTTTCCAACAAAGGCAACTTTTTCTCCTCTTTTTATGGTCAGCATCACATCCTTAAAAACGACATGTGCTCCATAATCTTTTCTTACGCCATCGCAAATCAAAGGATAGTCACCACTTCGAAGAGAAGGCGGGAATTTCAAACGAAGACATGAATTATCCACCTCATCCACCTCTATCGGAACTATTTTTTCTAATTGCTTGATACGACTCTGTACCTGAACCGCTTTTGTAGGTTTATACCTGAACCGCTC
>JAGBUF010000330.1 GCA_017630975.1 Paraprevotella sp.
AACTGTTTCTTGAGCTGCGAATCGCGTTCTTCGCTCTCTCGTTGCATACGTTCACGCAAGAGTTCAAGTTCCTTCATCAGCACTTGCTTGTCGGCAGTCAGTTGTTTGTTCTCCTCTGCCAATGTTGCGATATGTACTTCGCTCTCTTTCTGTGCCGTTGCTACTTGCTCATTCTTTACTTGTTGCTCCTGCTCTCGGCGCTGCATCTCCTGTTCGCACATCTCCAACTGCACTTGCATGGATGACATACGACTCTTCGCCCATAGATATACCATCACTGCGGCACAAAGTGCGCCACCCAACACTCCGAATAAAATACCGATCATATACTTACTGTTACTATTTTTAACAAAAATACGCTTTCCTGTCAAAAATCCCAAAGGAAGTTCGTATTTTTGTGTCCACAAACACGACTAACCGAAAACAATTATGATTGCAACCTTTTCCTCGTTCATACAGTCATGCAGTGACATCCTTTGGGGATGGCCCATGGTCATAGCCCTATTGGGGACTCACCTGTTCCTGACCATCCGCCTGAAGTTTCCACAAAGGAAATTACTCAAGGCCATCAAACTATCCGTCACTCCGGACAAGTCTTCCAGTGGCGATGTGAGCCAGTTCGGAGCATTGGCGACAGCTCTTGCTGCCACCATTGGAACAGGTAATATCATCGGAGTAGGAACGGCCATCGCCCTGGGCGGACCGGGAGCGGTGTTCTGGTGCTGGTTGACCGGTGTGTTCGGTATTGCCACAAAATACGCGGAAGGATTGTTGGCGGTGAAATACCGTGTCAAGACCCCCAACGGTAAAATGTTGGGCGGACCGATGTACGCATTGGAAAAAGGCATGGGCATGAAATGGCTCGCTGTGCTGTTCTGCATCTTCACTGTCATCGCATCGTTCGGTATTGGCAACATGGTACAAAGCAATGCCATCTCACTGCTCTGCTACGAATCGTACGGCATTCCTCCTTCTTACTCCGGTGCATTCATTGCCATCTGCACCGCATTAGTTGTCATCTGTGGTGTGAAAGGTATAGCAAAAGTATGTACCACATTTGTCCCATTAATGGCAATACTGTATGTTGTCGGCTGTCTATACATTCTATTTGTGAACGGAACATACGTGTGGGAAGCATTACAACTGATTTTGACATCAGCCTTCAATCCTGAAGCTGCGGGGGGAGGTTTTGTCGGAGGTAGCATCATCATGACGGCGCGTTATGGTATAGCACGCGGATTGTTCAGCAACGAAAGCGGTATGGGCTCGGCTCCCATCGTTGCTGCCGCAGCACAGACACGCAACCCTGTACGTCAGGCATTGGTATCATCCACCGGAACGTTTTGGGACACTGTTGTCATCTGTGCCATTACTGGTTTGGTGCTGGTCTCCAGCATCCTCGCTTATCCCGACATTACATTTAACGATGGAGCCGCATTGACAAAAGTGGCTTTTGACAAGATTCCCTATATCGGCAGACCATTGCTCACATTCGGCATCATCACCTTTGCCTTCTCCACCATCTTGGGATGGTGCTACTATGGAGAGAAAGCCATGGAATATCTGAAAGGGAAACGTTGGACACTCATTTACCGTACCATCTATATCTGTTGCGTCTTCGTCGGTGCTACTGTACAATTGGCATTGGTTTGGAATCTGGCAGACCTGACCAACGCATTGATGGCCATCCCCAACCTCATCGCCCTGATATTCCTCTCGGGTGTGGTGGCTAAAGACACCCAGAAATACTTATGGGAAGACCGTTTGGACGAAGAAGGTGAATAAATCCTATTCTTTCACCACCTTGCAATGACCAACGATATATATACCACGTTGCAAATGTGATGGCAGTTTGCCATAGGCATCGGTCATACCGCAGAGCACACCTGTCAAATCATAGACCGGTTGCACAGCATTTTCTTTGTCGGCCATTGTCCCCTTGATATCAGAAATCAAGCCCAACGAATAGATTTCAAAATTGTCAAAACAGCACCAGTCTGAAGAGTTGACGGTAGATTTGTCACGCAACAACCCTAATTTGATTCGCTTGGTGTCAACATACAACAATAGATAGTTGGCATAGTTCGTGTCATCAGCAGTAAACAAGGCATTGGCTGCAGCCATCGTATTGGCAAAGCCATTCAGACTACCACTACCGGTATAAGGTACGGAATACAAGGATTGAATCTCCACTGTATCACGGTTGGCAAAGAACTTATAGTTGATTTGCTCCACCCCCTCGACACAGTCACGCCCTGTGAAATCATTCTCTCCGTTGCGTTCAAATGCCTGGCACTTCACCAGATAATAGCCCTCATCCAGACTTCTCTTCGTCTGTAATATCGACACACTATAATCTACTGCACGCAAAGCAAAAAACTCCGCCACACCACTATTGTGCCCGGTTGTTCCCGTCACGGTCCATCCTGTATTGCTGGAGTTGAATGTACCATTCGTTACGGTCATTTTCTCACCGGCACTCGTCAATGTTTCATAAAAGTCGCTCAAAGCGGCTGTCAAATCCGTTGTTACCGATGCCAACACCTCTGTGTCTTCACTGTCATATTGCTCCATCGCTGTTGCAATCACTTTCGACAAGCGCCCCTCATTATATAAGGAGTCTACACATCCGGCTTTCTCTCCATCATCCGCGAAATTAGCTTTCTTCGCCCTATACAATGCCTTTTCGTAGTGATAACGACTGCGCAAGGCGGTATAATCATCCTGCAAGGTGGACAGGAGAGCAGACAACACCGTCGCACTTCCCTTATCGGTGGTAATATCTTTCTGTGCCTTTTGGATACAAGACGCCAGTTTTTCACTACCCACTCTTTGGTTCAGTTCTGTTGCATCTGTAATCAACGCCTTAATGTCACTCCACACTTGCAACAAATGGTATTCGGTTGCGGTTATATGCAAGAATGAACCATGTTGTGGCGACAGATGTCCCTTCATACTGGGCGATGACTGCAGATTGCGCAAAGTGGCATCGGCTGTCTTGAAATGATAACCGATATCCCCGCTATAATTCACGAAACCGATGTTCCACACATCGTCGTTGATACGGCGGAACACGCTTGAAGCCTCAAAACCGCCCACATGAGCAAACGAAGATACCGGCGCACTCCATTTCGGATTCAACAAATCTTTGGTGGTGATATCCTGTATGGTACCTGCCTCATAATCACGATAGGACATGTGCCACATACTGTCTGTCTCCAAAAATACCAGGTCTGCATCAAGAATATTGTTCACCTTGTTCGCACCATACAACATTTGGAAAGATTCAATGCCGGTGAAATCCTCGTTGGCCTTTGAGATATAGAAATGGTCGCAATCGCCATTGTCTGTATTGCCCACAGCATAATATATATAAGGATTACCATCAATGAAAGTGATCTGCGGTGCCCACACACGACTCACCTTTGCTGCGGTCAGAAGCTTGGCTCCGGAATTATCATAGATATCCTTCGGCGGATTGGCGGTCAAATACTTTTTCAAGTCGCAACGGGTATAA
>JAGBUF010000331.1 GCA_017630975.1 Paraprevotella sp.
CCCCGGATGGTCTTCCGCAAAGTGTTTCAGGTTCTGATAATGTGTGGTGATAATTCCAAAAGTCTTTTTCTGATGAAATCTTTTCAATACCGCCTCGGCGATGGCACCTCCTATTTGTGGTTCTGTACCCCCACCGAATTCATCAATCAGCAGCAGGCTCTTGCCATCGCAATGCTTCATCATATTTTTCATATTCGTGAGATGACTGGAATAAGTACTCAAATCATCCTCAATGCTCTGTTCGTCGCCGATATCAATGAACAAATGATGGAAAATACCCATGCGTGAGTTCTCACCCAACGGAACAGGCAGTCCGCATTGTGCCATATACTGTAATAGACCTACAGTTTTCAGGCATACAGACTTTCCTCCTGCATTCGGACCGGAAATGATAAGAATCCGTTGATGTGCGTTCAGTTCAATATCGAGAGGGACGATTTTCTTGCCATGTCTGGTCAATGAGAGGTGAAGTAGGGGATGACATGCCAGGGTCCAGTCCACTATCGGGCTTTTTTCAATATGAGGAGCGATGGCATTGATTTGTTTTGCAAACATGGCCTTTGCCCGTATGAAGTCAATTTCAGCCAGGAACATATAGGATTCCAGGATTTCATGATGCAAAGGTCTGATTTCGCAAGTAAATTCTTGCAGGATGCGGATAATCTCCCTCCGTTCTTCTGCTTCCAGTTCACGGATACGGTTGTTGGCTTCCACCACTTCGGCAGGCTCGATAAAAACAGTTTTACCGGTAGCGGACTCATCATGTACAATGCCTTTGATTTTTCTTTTCATGGCAGGAATCACCGGGATGACCAGTCTGCCGTCGCGTATCGTGGGTGCTACATCCTTTTCGATAATACCATCTTGTTGAGCATGGCGCAAGATGGCATGCAATGTTTTGGAGATGCCACTCTCAGTAACAATCAGTTCCCTGCGAATCTGCTGTAATTCAGCCGATGCTGTATCCTTAATTTTTCCGTATTTGTCCAGAATCTGGTCTATGCGTTTGACTATTTGTGGAAAGATGCTGACCTCTTTGGACAGACGATACAATGCAGGGTAGGAGTGTGAGTCGTTGTTTTCTTCAGTTTCCTCTTCTTTTTTGAAGAAACGTATGATGGCTATAATAGTAGACAGTGAACGTTTGAGGTCAAAAAGTTCATTTTCGTCCAGGTATGTTCCTTCTATCCGTATCCGTTTGATGGCAGGACGGACATCGTAAAAATCCTGTGCAGGGAAATCTTCCTCGCTATCCAATATGCGGATAAATTCTCTTGTCTGTTCGTGTAACTCTTTCAGCAGAGGATGATGTGTCAGGAAGTGCATCTGCTCCACGCGCTCGGTTCCTAATGAACTTAAACAGGAGTTGCAAAGCATTCGTCTGATTTCTTCAAATCCTATTTTCTGCTCGAAATTATTGGGGTAAATCATGCCGTTCTTGTTTTCGCTCGCAAAGTTACTAAAAACTCAAGAACTTACCTTCTTGAATGCGAGGAAAAGGGCGCAGATGATAAAAACAATGCAAGATTGATGGCAATAAGTATTCTGTTCTTTATTAAAAGAAAGGGGCACTTTGAAGTGCCCCCGTTCTCATTATTAGTTCAAATCATAAATCTGTAAGCCATACATACCGTATGCTACATAAATGCGTCCGTCCGGTCCTTTCTTGACGAAATTAGCCGATTGCTTCACAGTCGTTTCATCTGTTACGCTAGTAGCACCCTTTCCGGTATAATTGAATTTTTTGATGGTACGGTTATATGTATTACCGTCCACATCTACATAAGTGGTATGCTTATCAAGGATGGCAAGTCCGTCGCCAGCCGCTAAATAGATGTAATCATTGTCAATATCTACTCCATTGGTATGCTTCTTGCTTCCACCTACCTGCTGTCCGTTGTAGTCATAGACTCCGAACCCATTCCGTCCTTTGCATACATAGATGTAATTGTCGTCACAGATACATACATTCTTACCGTCGTCAGGGTGGATTGTACCTACCTCAAAAGAATTTTCTGGTTGCATGGCTGCATTGTAAATGGTAACAATACCCTTGTTGGTATTGTTAAGGGTTACCACCTTACCATTGCTCTTATTGTAGTAAATATATTTACCCTGGAAATTATCAGTTGCATCATTGATGAAATATCTTTCTTGGTTACTGCTATCATTAATATTGAACTTATTAATACCACCAGTAGAGTACCCGGATATCGTCACTAAATCATCTTCAATTCGTTCTACACAATTCGCAGAGTAACCGGTCAAATTTACACGGACTTCTTCAAATTGTTCCAAAGCCGGGAATTTACCGTTTGACGTCAATGCAATCACACTCAATGCTGCGCCGACCTTTGAATTTGTAGATGCTGAATATAGTTTATTGTCCGAAAATATAATGTGGTTATATTTGAATTCACTGTTTTCCATTGATTGCTCGAACAAACTGCTGTTGATATCATAAGTGTTGATGTTAATGACGTCAATAATACCGCCGAAATCATCATTCCCACTAACTGATGGACTGAAATCTTCTTGTGCGTAATCCATATTGGTCTCCGGATTTGAATGCCAGCATAAATAGATGGTGTTGCCGTTGAATGCAATACCTGTAGCCGAGTATTTATGAGATGGCGAAGTGCTTGGTGTCGGTGGTAAAACCTCAACAACAGGTACTTTTCCAACTTCGGAACGACAACCATCTTCAGACGCGGGGAGCCAACTATTGGCATGAATACTTACAGACTCGGGGACATCTAGATTGTCCTCGGACAGCACAGCCAGTTCGTCAGCCACATTATAATAGAATTTGATGCGCAAATCACCTTCCAAATTCAAATTGCCGGTAAAGTTTCCGCAAGGGAAATTGGCTGCAGCTACAGAATTCGGTTCTGTCGTATATTCATTTCCACGATCCAGATAGAGCTTACCACCAACTTTAACGATAGACTTATATTTGGATTCTATTCCATTTACCACCACTCGTTGGTTCCCCTTATCCACAAACATACCATCCTCAACAATTTCGAATAGGGCATCCTGCAAGTTCATGGTTGCATTACATTGATTAGTAAGAAGAGTATTGGTTTGCAAATATTTGTTGACATTGACCACAGCACCGGTGGCAGATTTGAAATCAAGTTCCTGCATCACATACGAACAATCTTCCAATGTGATCACTGCATTTTTTTCTACATACAAATCCTTACCCACTGTTAATTTGTTGGTAAAATGAGCTTTACCACCATTAAAAAGGGCTCTACCGTGAATCAACATTTCACGTTCACAATAGAAAACGGATTCAGTATCAATTTGGAACGAAGAGCC
>JAGBUF010000332.1 GCA_017630975.1 Paraprevotella sp.
ATGCAGAAATCCTTTGTAGACGCCCTTATCACAGCGGCAGCAGAATCGGAAGGTGTAAAAATCAACAAACGTCTGTACGACTCGCACCCTATCCTCTGTCAAACAGTTTGTGCTTGTTCACATGGAAACATGAATATGAATTCATCGGACAACCGCAACGCACGTCTCATTGACATGTATAGTAGCCAAATCAACAGAGTGAGCGATGCCATCAGCGTCAAACGCGGCGAGCTGATGAGAGTTCTCACCTTGTTAAAAGGTCAGAAGAACACATCCGACTTGGCAACACGCTATCACTACGAAGACATCATACACAGAATACAGACAGCCTTAGGACTTACCAAATAATTCTTGTTGTTAAAGAACAATTATGACACGACTGACATATATAGTATTATTTCTATTTACAATCTTGTCTGGGATTAGTGCACAACAACGCACGATTACCGGAACTATTCTTGACAAGACAGACAACGAGCCTCTTATCGGTGCAACAATTGCTGTCATGACACCACAAGGAAGTGTGGCTACAGGCACTACCACCGATCTTGACGGTAATTTCAGATTAAATGTATCACCCACAGACCATAAGGTGGTATGCCGGTTCATTGGGTACACAACCAAGACCATCCACTTAAAAGATGGACAAAACAAATACACCATCTATATGGAGAATGCCGGGAAAGAAATGAATGAGTTGGTTGTCACCGGTTACCAAGCCATTGATAGACGGAAACTGACCTCAGCAGTAACCACCGTCAGTATTTCAGACGAAAAAATCGGTACGGTACACAGCATTGACCAAGCACTTGCCGGACAAATCGCAGGTTTGTCCAGCGTAGCAACGTCCGGTTCTCCGAGTGCACCTGTTAAATTGCGTATTCGCGGAACCTCGTCGATCAATGGTACACAGGACCCCCTATGGGTCCTTGACGGAATTCCTCTGGAAGGTACAGATATCCCATCTATGGAAGAGTTGAAGGATATTGACAATATCTATCAGACATCCATTGCCGGTATCAACCCTGCCGACATTGAAAGCATTACCGTGCTGAAAGATGCTGCTGCAACTGCCATCTATGGTGCCAGAGCAGCCAACGGAGTCATTGTCATCACCACCCGAAATGGAAAAGCTGGAAAACCGCAAATCCATTTCTCAACCAAACTCACCTATAATCCAAAGACGGACATAGACCGTTTGAACCTGCTGAACTCACAGGAGAAAGTAGACCTTGAGTTGGATTTATTGCAATCAAGATTCACCTTCAGAGAGAACAAGGGAGATGTAGCACGTATCATCTCACAATACGGTCTGACTGATGCCTATAAGACAGGAGGGTGGAGTGCCCTCACTCCTGAGGCACAAGCTGACATCAACCACCTGAAAAGTATCAACACCGATTGGAATGACATCCTATTCCGTGATGTCTTCAACCAAGAATACAACGTAAGCCTATCCGGTGGATCAGATAAAGCCAATTATTACACGGCTGTTGGATACTACATGGAACAAGGTAATGTGGAAAGTGTCAAGAACGACCGTTTTAACGTGACATTAAAGACCAACTACCGCATCAACAACATGTTGAAGGTTGGTGCATCTGTCTTTGCCAATCGTCGCAAGCAAC
>JAGBUF010000333.1 GCA_017630975.1 Paraprevotella sp.
CACATTCGTGACAGGTTCCTTACGGTCCAAACCCAATAATTCTGCACATACGATAGAACCGTTTTCAGCTTTGAAACGCTCTGCCAATGCTTGTACCACCGCATAATTATTTGACTTACCCGCACGATCTTTTCCATCGACACTACCGGTTTCCAATCCTGCCAACATAAACATACCACATGCAGCACCACATGTCATACGCATCCGTCCGATACCTCCACCGAACGACGCTGCCATTTTGAATGCCTGTGTCTCCGAAAAACCATACAAATCCGCGAAAGCTGCTACAACCGCCTGCGAACAATTAAACCCTTCCTTGAAATAAGCGACAGCACGCGCTATTCTCTCTTCCTTATCTTTCATCTTACTAGATTTACGCTTGCAAATATATAGAGAATAAACTAATTTCGCACATCAAACAGAATATTTATGCGAATCATTACAACAACCATTTTCTTAGGACTGACATTACTGCTAACCGTTTGCTGCTTTGAGGATTTTGACGAGCGATGCCAACGCGAATCCATTGAATATACCGTAAAACATTGTCCAAGAAGAATGGATGAACACACCATAATGGACAGTATGGTGTATGACATTAACACCAGAACACTGAACTACCATTATACCATTGAAGGAATTCTGGACAGCGACAGTGTGATGACACCCAAAGCATGTAATACATTAGAAGAGAACATCAAATCGCACATTATCAACTCTGTAGACCTGAAAATACACAAAGACAGAGGTATAAATTTCTGCTATTGCTACCATTCCCAATCAACCGGTAAGATCCGCGCAAGAGTGACCGTCACGAAAGACGACTATGCCCAATAATCATCACTTATAATATATTAAGGTATAAAAAAGTTGCATCCACCATTAGGCAGATGCAACTTCTATTCTTTAGTGTTTCACACCTTACGACTACTTCGTTTCAGCAATCGACTCCAAAGCCCTGCACAACTGATCCGGACATGAAGTGGACTTCATACCACAGCGGATACCATCCAAACGGGCTATCACATCCTCCACTTTCATTCCACGTACAAGACGGGATATGCCTTGCAGATTACCATGACATCCGCCTACAAAATGAACGGATTGGACAACGCCACCATCCACATCCAATTCTATCAATTTACAACAAGTACCTTGTGTGTAGTAAACACTCTTCATTCTTATTCTTCAGGTTTCATGTTAGTGTAAACAGTTTGCACATCGTCAAACTCTTCCAACTTCTCAATCATCTTGTTCAAAGTTTCGCGAGCTTCAGCAGTTACATCCTTCAAATCGTTAGGAATATAAGTAAACTCACCACCGACATCTTCAAAACCTTGTTCCTCCAATTGTTTCTGAATGGCACCATAGCTCTTCGGATCACCATAGATAGTGATGGTTCCTTCTTCTTCATCCATGTCATAATCCTCCTCTACTCCGTAATCAATCAGTTCAAGGATCAAATCATCCATATCCAATTCTGCCGGCTTCTTGAAGGTAAACACACACTTATGGTCAAAAAGATAGGCCAAAGAACCCATATTTCCCAATGTGCCTGAAAACTTGTTGAAAACTGAGCGAACATCAGCAACCGTACGAGTCGGATTGTCCGTCAAGGTATCTACGAACACAGCTATTCCGTGAGGACCATATCCTTCATAAGTCATGCTCTTATATTCACTCTGATCCTTACCCATCGCATTCTTAATGGCACGTTCAATATTGTCCTTCGGCATATTTTCACGCTTACAAGTTGCAATCAACGAACGCAATGTAGGATTGTTCTCCGGCTCCGGACCACCAGCCTTAACGGCAATAGCAATCTGTTTACCGAGTTTAGTAAAGGTCTTGGCCATGTGACCCCATCTTTTCATTTTGGCCGCTTTTCTATATTCAAAAGCTCTTCCCATGGGTAGTAATTTTTATAGTTTTATTTCTTTGTTTTTCTCATTTTATAATTCAGCCAGACACCATATACAATCAGGACTACCGTCGGAACCAACAATTCAAGCGTATACCCCTGCATGGATATTTGCAGCAACCAGCAGAACACCAATATATAATAAACGATCTTCGCTACAAGAAGTCCTTTCATGACATTATCGCAACTTTGCACCTAACTTGCTTTCCAGATTCGCTATCAACTTACTCATGATGGCATCAATCTGCTTGTCGTTAAGTGTCTTGGTTTCGTCTTGCAATATGAAGTTCACCGCATAACTCTTCTTGCCGGCCTCCAAATTCTTGCCTTCATAAACGTCAAAGAGCTTCACCTCTTTCAGCAATTTCTTTTCTGTGGCATACGCAATCTTTTCTATCTCAGCAAATTCAACATGCTAGTCTAACAACAATGCCAAATCTCGGCTTACAGCCGGGAACTTACTGATTTCAGTATAACTTACCTTATTATTACGGATAGCCTTCATCAACAGATTCCAGTTCAAGTCGGCAAAATAGACCTCATTGTCCACATCCAATGCTTTTTGTATTTTCTTGCTTACGATACCCATCATCGCCAGCACCTTCCCACCACGGTTCTGAATCTCTATACCTTTGTAATAGATATCCTTAGTGCAAGGTGCAAAAACCAAAGCGCCCAAACTGACACCCAGGCGTTGCAATATATTCAATACATAAGCCTTCAATTCATAGAAGGTAGAATCTTCGTCGGCATGAATCCATGAACCGCTCACACGCTTACCTGTCACCCACAAACCTAAATGATAATCCTCACTGTAAGCATCCAGCACATGCTTAATCACCTCTGGATCGCGACTATTGCTCACACCCGGGATAATATCGGCACATTTTCTCTCTTCGTGATAATAATAGCAGTTTCCAAACTCGAAGAACTTCAAGTCCGCATTCTTACGATTGGCATTATGAGCAATACACTCCAGACCACCGAACAGCAGACTTTGACGCATAGCATTCAAATCAGAGCTCAATGGGTTCATCAACTTCACAAGATGTGCAGCGGGATAAGCCTCCACTCCATCATAGTAAGCAGCACGCTGCAATGAGTTGTTTAATATCTCATTAAAGCCACAACCCACCAATTGCTCAGCAATCAGGTTTTGCAACTTATGACTTTTATCTTCATCACCCTTGACATTCAGAGTAGACTTAACGGACGACGGTATCTCCACGTTGTTGTAACCATAAACACGTAAGATATCTTCCACCACGTCACAAGGACGTTGCACATCCACACGATAAGCCGGCACTTGCAACTTCAACCCTTCAGTCGTCTCCTCAAGGATCTTCATTTCAAGACTGGTAACGATACTTTTCACCGTATCCGTACCGATGTTCTTGCCCATCAATCCATAAGCGTAGTCGTAATTCAAATCCACAATAAAGTCAGCTATTGGTTGCGGATAGACATCTTTTATCTCCATGGCAATCTCACCGCCTGCCAACTCCTTGCACATCATGGCAGCTTGTTTCAAAGCATAAATCACGCCATTCGGGTCAATACCTCTTTCAAAACGGAAAGACGCATCAGTACTCAATCCATGACGACGGGCACTCTTACGTATCCATGTAGGGTTGAAATATGCACTCTCCAACAACACGTTGCAAGTAGTTTCATACGTACCACTACCCTTACCACCGAACACACCGGCAATACACATCGGTTCCTCTACATTGCAAATGGCCAAATCGCGCTCACTCAATTTATGTTCCTCGCCATCCAGAGTAACAAAAGGTGTACCTTCGGGCATGGTCTTCACCACCACCTTGCCACCCTTGATCATATCGGCATCAAAACAGTGCAACGGTTGTCCGTAAGCATGCATGATATAATTGGTGATATCTACAATATTATTGATCGGCCGCAACCCTATCACACGTAATTTTTCCTGCAACCATTCAGGACTCTCTTTCACTTCACAGTTCTTGATGGTTACAGCTGCGTATCGGGGACAAGCTTCAGTATTCTGCACCTCGATATCAATATCCAAATCATGAGAATCCACCTTGAAACCATTACCATCGGGACGATGCAAAGCTGTCTTGTATCCATTCTGCACCAACCAAGCATACAAATCACGCGCCACCCCATAATGAGAACAAGCATCAGCACGGTTAGGGGTAATATCCACTTCAATCAAATAATCACTCTTCAGATTATAGTATTCTGCAGCCGGTGTTCCGGGCACTGCAGTATCAGGCAATACAATAATTCCGTTATGATCTGTTCCTATTCCGATTTCGTCCTCAGCACAAATCATACCATTACTTTCCACGCCGCGCAATTTTGATTTTTTGATAGTGAAACACTCATCACCGTCATACAACTTACATCCTAAAGTTGCCACCACCACCTTCTGCCCAGCAGCGACATTAGGCGCTCCACAAACAATCTGTACCGGCTCACCCTCTCCAAGATTTACAGTACATACATGCATATGGTCTGAATTGGGATGTTCCACACATGTCAGCACTTCGCCAATCACCAAACCTTGCAAACCACCCTTGATAGCCTGCACCTCCTCCACACAGCCTACTTCAAGACCTTCTGATGTCAAGGCTTCGGCTACGGTTTGAGCGCTCAAATCAAAATCGACATACTCTTTTAGCCAATTATAAGAGATATTCATATCTATTGTGTTTAATTATTTCGAAATAATGCGCAAAATTACACTTTTTCGCACAATCCACCAAGAAAATCGTGGCACAAAGACACCCTTTGCGCCACGATTTTCAAAGTATTTTTCTACTTCATTATCAGAATGGAAGAGGACCATTAGGAATGGTCGCTCCAAAGGGAGACGGTTCCTCTGACGGAGGCAGATAATCCGGTGATGGCAATGGCACACTATTCCCCTTGGGGGCGCCAAATGCAACAGCCTCTCCCGGCATCGGTACATATGCATCCTCATCCGGATCCTGGAAACGCGCATACTCACCACGGAAACGCAAACGGACATCACCCACCGCACCATTACGATGCTTAGCAATGATAATCTCCGCCATTCCATGCAAATCATTTCCTTTATCATCCTTGAAAATCTTATAATACTCCGGACGATGAATAAAGCAAACCATGTCGGCATCCTGCTCAATGGCTCCCGATTCACGCAGGTCGCTCAATTGCGGACGCTTACCCTCAAGACCTTCACGGCCCTCTACTCCACGGTTCAACTGACTCAATGCTATAATCGGAATATTCAACTCTTTTGCCAATCCTTTTAACGAACGCGAAATGGTACTCACCTCTTCCTGACGACTTCCATAGGACATTCCACTCGCATTCATCAACTGCAAATAGTCAATCAATATGATTTTCACTCCATGCTCCCTTACCAAACGTCGTGCCTTGGTACGCAACTCAAACACCGAAAGCGAAGGGGTATCATCCACATAGAAAGGAGCATCATACATCTGTGTAATCTTACTGACCAACTGCACCCCTTCGAATGGTGCCAGCTGTCCGCTATTCAGCTTCTCACCAGGAATCTCACACACATTCACAATCATACGGTTGACCAACTGCACGTTGCTCATTTCAAGTGAGAACATCGCCACCGGTATCTTCATATCCACCGCCATCTTCTTGGCCATAGAAAGCACAAAGGCTGTTTTTCCCATCGCCGGACGCGCAGCAATAATGATCAAGTCAGAATTCTGCCAACCGGAGGTCATCTTGTCCAAACGTTCAAAACCACTACTCAAACCACTCAAACCATCTGTACGGGCTGCCGCTTTTTGCAACATCTCATACGCCTCCTGGATGACAGGATTGATCTGAGTATAATCTTTTTTCATATTCTGCTGAGAAATCTCAAACAACTTACCCTCAGCCTCTTGCATCAAATCATCCACATCCACCGTACCGTCAAATGCCTTGGTTTGCACCGTACTGGTAAATGTAATCAACTCACGCGCCAAGAATTTCTGGGCAATGATACGAGCATGGTACTCGATATGGGCAGACGAGGACACCTTGTCGCTCAACTGTGCGATGTAGAAAGGACCACCTACCTCTTCCAACTTACCCATTGACCTCAGATATTCAGTCACTGTCAGGATATCTACCGGTTTCTGTTGCGAATTGAGCCCTCTGATGGCTTCATAAACAACCTGATGACGATGATCGTAGAAACACTCCGGCTTCAGTATCTCACTGATAATAGAAAACGCATCTTGTTCTATCATGAGTGCACCCAACACCGCCTCTTCAAACTCCACAGCCTGTGGCTGAAGATGTCCATACGCATCTTCTTGTGGCACATTCACTCGTGAATGCGCCGCTGTTCGTCTATTTGTTTTCCTTACTTCTGCCATATTTACAAATTTATGGATGCAAAGATAACGCATCGGCAATGATTATTTTACTTTTATCCATTGTTTTTACTAACATCTTTTCAACCATTTATAAACATTTTATATTTTTGCTGTTCAAAAAAGCAATAATCATGATTTGTCACCCCAATGCTAAAATCAATTTAGGACTGAATGTCACCGAACGCCGTCCGGATGGTTATCACAACCTGGAAACTATTTTCTACCCCATCCCGATATGCGACACTTTAAGCGTAGAAATTGCCACTGAGGCATCGTCTGGTTCTGGTAGAAATATATTTCCTACACAGTGCAACATCATTACCCAGGAATGTGACGACTACATATTGCGCACAGCCGGCATAGACATTGACTGCCCGGCAGAGAAAAACCTCATCATCAAGGCACTACGACTCCTGAAAAAAGAGTTTGACATTCCCCGCTTACAAATTGATATGTATAAGCAAATCCCATCAGGAGCAGGCCTAGGAGGAGGCTCGTCCGATGCTGCTTACATGATGCGGACACTCAACGAAATGTTCCATCTACAACTAAACCATCCGGAATTGGAGGAACGCGCTGCTACATTAGGCGCAGACTGTGCTTTCTTTATCCGCAACGAGGCTGTTTTCGCCACCGGAATAGGCAACATCTTTACCCCCTGTGACATTTCACTACAAGGTTGGACATTGGTCCTTGTCAAACCGGAAGTATTCGTTTCCACCAAAGAGGCGTATGCCGGTATCACGCCCAACCACCCGGACACAAGTATCACAAACATCATCCTACGCCCGATAGAAGAATGGAAAGAGACATTGAAAAATGACTTTGAAGAAGGCATTTTCAAACTGCACCCTATAGTTGCCGACATCAAGGAAGAACTATACCGGCTCGGTGCCTACTATGCCGCCATGAGCGGCTCCGGCTCATGTGTCTTTGGATTATTCCGCACCCCATTGAACGAAGTCCAATTGGAATCCACCTTTGGCAAACACTTTTGGAAACAATATACCTTATAACTATCCATGCTTTTCCATATCAAGTTTAGGGATTTTCCTACCATCTCTTAGGATAAATCCCTTTCCATGGCAATAAAAAAAGAAGAACTTTGCCCATGAGATCAACAAAGAAGTATCAACCTTTAAAATTTAAAGATATGAAAAAGCTATTAGGAATTTTGAGTATGTTGTTCATTGGATGGACAAGTATGAACGCAATGCCTTACGAAGAGGCAAAGGACAGAGCCAGATTCTTGACCGACAAGATGGCGTATGAGTTGAACCTGAATGACGCACAATACAACGATGCTTATGAAATTAATCTGGATTATTTCATGAACATCCGTACCGAAAGCGACCTATATGGTTCGTATTGGACCTACCGCAATGCAGACCTGCACCACATCCTTTACGATTGGCAATACGCTCTGTTTTCAGCAGCTGATTATTTTTTCCGCCCCGCCATCTGGAGAGCCAACACATGGTTTTTCCCCATCTACGGACTCTACCGAGTGAATCATTTCTACTATGACCCCCCAAGAGTATACCACGTATATCGCGGTGGCCACTATGCTCACCACCACCAACACCGTGTCAGCTACTATGCACATCGACGTCCGACATGGAACGGCGGTTTCCGAGGCGCAAGCCGAAATGCAGTCACATCCCCTCAACAAAGACATAAAGCAGTACGCAGAGACAATGGTTTCAGATTTGAGTCTACCAAAAAACTGGATCGGGGTACAAAAGACAGCAAGAAAAAAGATAGAACTACAGCTCATCGTAAGGAAAACAACAAAAATGGTTTTCAGATAGGAGCGCCACGACAGCAGAACAAAGGTAGCAAAGGCAAAAGCGATGCCGTAAGCCGAAACAACAAAAAACCACAAGTAAATTCTGCGCAACGTAACCAAAAAAGTTCGTACAACAGACCTAGTTCCACCAGGACCACTGTTAACCGTGCCCCGGCGCGCTCCTCTCACAGCAAAGTCAGCCG
>JAGBUF010000334.1 GCA_017630975.1 Paraprevotella sp.
CAAGTGTACTTGTTTTTTTTTGCGCTCACCTTGCACATAATTTGCCATTTCGCTCACCTTTCATTACCTTTTAATAAGGTAAGATGCGGTTCGGAAATGTAAATTTATGCAAGCATAATTTGCCATTTCGCTCACCTTTCATTACCTTTGCACTTCCTATGCAAAAAGGATTGGAATACTATATTGTTAAATTGTTGACACAACACGACTGTGTCATCATACCCGATTTGGGCGGATTCGTGGTGCAACACGAGAGCGCTCAACTCCTTCCTGATTGCATCGTGCCCCCTCATGCCACAGTGGGTTTCAATCCCCTGCTTACACACACCGACGGACATCTTGCCGCCCTGCTCATGCGTTCAGAAGGCATAGCCAACTATCGCGAAGCCTCTGCTCTCATCCAACGCCAAGTGAGCGAGTGGAAGGATATGCTCCGTCAAGGCAAAGTCCTCTCCTTAGGTGAGCTCGGCTCTCTGCGCCAAAACGCAACAGCTCAGCTGCTCTTCACCCCCGGCAATCTTGACTTCCTGCCAGCCAACTTCGGTTTGTCGCCGGTCTATCGTAAACAGCCGGCTCAGCAACCCGCCACAGTGATTAGCATGCGTCCGTCTTATCTGCGCTATGCAGCTTGTCTGGCATTCATGCTGGTGTGCATGCTGTTGCCTTATGAGGGCGAACGTTATGTAGATACAGCCACCCTCGATCCTTCTATCTGGGTGCGCCCGGCAGTGGTCGAGCCGACCCTCTCGGAACAACCCGCAGAAGAAGTCTTCACCATAGAAGAAGTGGCACAGCAACTCATCAACACACCCGCTCAGTCAGTGGAAACCGTCCTTGCTTGCAAGCACCATCTTATTGTGGCTTCCATCGACCAATCCTCAGCCGACACATATTGTGCACAACTCCAATCCGAAGGACATTTAGGCGCCCATGTTATTCCTTATAAGAACGGTTACCACCGTGTAGCCATCCATTCCTATGCCACCCGCACCGAAGCCCTCCAAGCCATGGAGGCCCTCCGTGCCACCGAACCCCGCTTCGCCAAAGCCTGGGTCTTCTGCGAATAACCCCCGCACTCCGCACTCCAAACAAATCATCCAAACATGATTTGTTTTTCCTCTCTTCTTTCACTATCTTTGCAATGTTAAAAAAATACAAAACAATATGAAGAAACTTTTCGCTCTACTTGCAGCTGCATTAGTGCTCACTGCTCAAACCAACGCAGCAATCAAACTACACACCATTGGCGACTCCACCATGGCTACCTATGATGAAAACGCCACCGACAAACGCGGTTGGTGTCAGTTCTTGCAGTCATTCTTTAATGGCGAATTTGTCACTGTGAACAACCGTGCCAAGTCGGGTGCCGACACACGTCAGTTCTATTCCACAGCCAATCTGTGGCCCTCTGTTAAAGGACAAATGACAGCAGGCGACTATCTCCTCATTCAGTTTGCACACAACGACGAGGGAACCGTCACCTACGGGACCGACAACCTCGAATACGCTGCCTACTGTGAGGCAAACGGACTCCCTGTGCCCACCGACAAGAGAGGTACATGCCCCTCTACCACCTATAAAGACTATCTCCGTCTGTTTGTCAACGAAGCACGTGACCTCGGAGTCACCCCCGTGCTCGTGGCTCCTATCTGCCGTAAATACTTCTCCGGCAACACCATCACCCGTAAGGGACAACACGACCTGGGTGACTCATTCTATAAAATCGAAAACGGACAACTCCTCACCGGACAATCCCTGCCGGCTGACGACAACTCTATGGACTATGTCTATGCCATGCAACAAGTGGCCGAAGAAATGAACGTACCTTTCATCGACCTGACAGCAGCTACAAGAGACCTCTATTTGCAATACGGCGACGCGCAGTGCACAGAGCTCCTTTTCTGTAAAGACGACCGTACACACACCGCCACCCTGGGTGCCAACCTCATAGCACGTCTCGGCGCACAGCTCCTGAAAGATGCAGGCGTGTTGGCCGACTATATTGACATCCCAACCGACATCACGGCTTCTCCGGCTCAGATTGACATGGGAGATGTCTATGCAGGCGTGCAACAATCAAGAGAAGTGCTCCTCACAGGCTTCGGGCTCACCCCCGCAGAGGGAAATGTGACCATCACCGCCGGCGGCAATCTTCAGATCTCAGTGGACAACGCTCAGTTTGGCTCCACAGCACAAGCCGCTTACCAAGGCAGCACCCTCTTTCAGCGACTCTATCTGAAAGCCACCTACACCCAGGCAGGTGCAGAGGAAGACTCATTGGTCATCACTTCTGAAAACACACGCCTTGTAGTGCCCGTCACAGTGAATGTGGTTTCATTGGCAGGAGGCACACCCGTCAGCGCTACATGGGCCATCGACGCAAAGCCCATTCCGGCTCCGGTGATAGAAGGACCTATTGCCGCACAACTCACACTCTCCCACATGGTGGCCACCGACACCAAGTCCGACTTCACCGACGGTAGCACCTTTGTGCGTATCCATCATGCCGATGACAGCGGAGCAAAAGCAGCATGGCCCGGAGGAGAAATCGATGAAAATGCCTCACGCTACATCGACTTTGCCGTCACCGCACCCGCCACAATGGATGTGAGAGTCACAGGCATCTCCATGCAAGTGGCGTCCTATTCCACCGGAACAATGTGTTTCCACCTCAACACAGGCATGGGCGACGACATGGAGGGAGTAACCACCATCTACGAAAAAATCAATATGACACATGCCACTCCCGAATCCCTTTCCTTTACGCCTATGCTCACCATCCCGGCAGGCGAAACCCTTCATGTGAGAGTCTTGCCTTGGCACAATATAGCCGAAGAAAAGAGTGGTAAATACATCTGTCTGAAAGACGTCAAAATCGAAGGACAAGCCGTGTCGCCCACCGGAGTCATCACTCCCACAGTAGAACCCACGGCAAAGAAAATCTTGCACAACGGCCAAGTAATCATTCAGCACAATGATACGAAGTACAACATCCTCGGCATTGTCCTGCAATAACCCCCATTATAACACAACCCATTAACCGACTGCGCCAACCACCTCGGCGCAGTCCTTTTTTTATTTACCCATCCCCAAACAGATAGTACATGCAGTAGGTGGTAAGTTTTTGAGTTTAAAGGACGCTTAGCCACAGGCACAACTCCCTCACATACAAAACTAACCGCACTGTCGCCATTTAAGAGGGGCGAGGTGGCTTGCCACCGGAGGGGGTAACACTTGCACGGTATTATGAGAAGAAGGTCAGTAGGGACACGGCGTGCCGTGTCCGCAGTCAGAGCACAAGCAATTTATATAAACGGCGTGCCATGTCCGCCTGATTTATTTGCTTGTTCTCGGCATCAGCGTGCAGTTTCTTTACTACACACTACAGGCGAAGCCGTCCTACAGTGAGTGTAACGAACGTACTACAGCGAATGCAATGAGCGTCCTATTTCCCTCGGGACCACCTCGGGACCATCTCGGGACCACTAAATAGGAATAAGATAAAAAAAG
>JAGBUF010000335.1 GCA_017630975.1 Paraprevotella sp.
ACAGCAGACGGCAGATTCAACACAACCGGTGAAGGTCAGTTGGTACACAAAAAGGGCGATATCTATTTAACAAGCCATATGGATCCGAACAATCCAAACGTAAGAATGGAGCAAGGTCGTACTGTAACTGCCGACAAATGGGGTTACCTTGAATTTATAGACAATGGACAATTTGCAACAAAGATTGGAAATGCAAACAGTCCATATCAGCTTTCATGGTCCAACACATTCACATACAAGGATTTCACTCTCTATTTCCTTATCAATGGACGTATCGGAGGTAAAGTTATCTCTTTGACCGAGCGCGAGCTTGACCGTCTTGGTGCATCGGAACGTTCAGGTGAAGCACGTTTGTATGCTGAGAAGAACAACATTAGAACAAAAGACGGACGTCTTGGAATGTACCTAAACGATAACAAGAATGACATTATCGCAGTTCAAGACTATTACGACTTTATCGGTTCAGAAGATGTGACAAACTACATTTATGATGCGACAAACTTCCGCTTGCGTGAGTTGTCACTCGGCTATACATTCCGCAACCTATTCGGTGACTATAAGAACTTGAGCATATCATTTGTATGCCGCAACTTGTTCTTCATTTACAGGGATGCTCCTGTTGACCCGGATGTATCATTGTCAACTGCAAACGGATTGGGCGGTATCGACATGTTCAACTACCCGTCATCACGTTCATTCGGTTTGAACATCAAATTGAATTTATAAAAACAGACTTATTTATTAATCATTAAAAACATAGAACATGAAAAAGTATCTTGTATTTGCAAGCGCATTAATAATTGCATCTTTGTCAATGCAATCTTGCAACGATTTTACAGACCCGGGTGAAGAACTTGGAGCAGGACAGATCACAACAAGCACAGCCACCTTGCAAAGTGGTAAAATAGACACTATCAACTACAAGTTCATTCCAACAGAAGAAGGTGTCAAGAGTGCTATAAATGAGTTGAATGAGGGATATTATCTTCAAACAATACCTTCGGGAACATACTGCATGCGTGGCGGTAAGATTCAGGATGGTGTAGTTTATAAACCGGCATCTCACGCATACCAGCGTCAATACAGCCTTGGTCCAGACCTCTATGCACAGTATTTTACAGTTCCCCACAAGGATTTCATGTATGGTTCATTGACATCGTCATACGATTTGTCAGCAGACTTCAATGGCGGTCCTCTTGGTGCATACGGAATGGCAAAGAATGCTTTTATGCCCACATTGCACCACCCGATGATTGACTCCATACCAGAAATCAAGGCTATTGTTCTATTGTTCTACAGCCTTACAGCTCAGGAGAATGCAGACCTTTCAGGACCTTTCACATATTCTGAAGACAAACTTAATTCTGAAAATCCACAAAACTATAACACAGTAAAGGATATATATATCGGAATTAAGGCAAACCTTGATACCATTGTAAACTGCTTGAAATATTACGAGGAGAACCGCCCGGACTGGTATAAAGCAGAAATACAGACCATTCTTTCATTGTTTGACCTTACAAGAAGTTGGGACACCGGCGATTACAGTATGAATCCATACATCAAGCTCGCAAACTCATTGAAGCTGCGTATGGCAATGCACATTGTAAAGGTAGAACCTG
>JAGBUF010000336.1 GCA_017630975.1 Paraprevotella sp.
ACAAGATTACTCCGGGTATGTTGATGGCGAGCATGCGTTTGAATATACCTACCGTGTTTGTTTCCGGCGGTCCGATGGAGGCTCACAAGATCAATGGCGTTAATGCCGATTTGATTACAGCGATGGTCAAGGGTGCAGATACCTCTGTTTCTGATGAGGAAATGGCGAAGATAGAGGAGTGTGCATGCCCGGGATGTGGTAGTTGTTCAGGTATGTTTACAGCCAATTCAATGAATAGCCTGACCGAAGCCATCGGTTTGTCGTTGCCGGGTAACGGTACGATTTTGGCAACACATGCCAACCGTATTCAATTGTTTAAGGATGCAGCCAAGTTGGTAGTGGAGAATGCTTACAAATACTATGAACAAGGTGATGAATCGGTATTGCCGAAGAGTATTGCCACACGTCAGGCATTTTTGAATGCGATGACATTGGATATTGCCATGGGTGGTTCTTCAAATACTGTATTGCATTTGTTGGCAGTGGCAAATGAAGCAGGTGTGGACTTCAAGATGGAAGACATTGATATGTTGAGTCGAAAGGTGCCTTGCTTGTGTAAATTGTCGCCCAATACACAGAAATATGCTATGCAGGATTGCAATCGTGCCGGTGGCATCCTCAATATCATGGCTGAACTCAAGAATGCCAATCTGTTGGATTTGTCCTGCGTAAGAGTGAATGGAGCCACTTTAGGCGAAGATCTTGATAGGTACTGCATCACCAATAATGAAGTGGATGCTGAGGCCCGACGTATATATAGCAGTGCACCGGGTATGGTGTTCAGCAATAAGATGGGTTCTCAAAACAATACTTTCAAAGAGTTGGACACCGATAGGGCAGAAGGTTGTATTCGTGATGTGGAGCATGCTTATAGCAAAGACGGAGGTTTGGCTGTCTTGTTCGGAAATATCGCACAAGATGGTTGTGTGGTAAAAACTGCCGGTGTGGATGAGAGTATCTGGCACTTCAGTGGTCCTGCCAAGGTGTTTGATTCTCAGGAAGATGCTTGCGAGGGAATTCTGAACGGTAGTGTGGTGAGCGGCGACGTAGTGGTCATCACCCATGAAGGTCCGAAGGGTGGTCCGGGTATGCAGGAAATGCTTTACCCTACATCATATCTTAAGAGCAGACATTTAGGTAAGGAGTGTGCGCTGATTACCGATGGACGTTTCTCAGGAGGAACATCCGGATTGAGCATCGGGCATATTTCTCCAGAGGCTGCAGCCGGAGGAAATATTGGAAAGATTATTGATGGTGATATCATTGAGATAGATATACCGAACCGTAGTATCAACGTAAAACTTAGCGAGGAGGAGTTGGCGGCTCGTCCGCAGCGTCCGATGACACGCAATCGTGTTGTGCCGAAATCGTTGAAGGCATACGCTTCTATGGTTAGTTCTGCTGATAAAGGTGGAGTTCGTATTATAGATTAAAAGAAAGACTATGGCAAAAGAAAGAATAACAGGCGCTGAGGCTTTGATGCGCTCATTGGAAAACGAAGGAGTGAAGACGCTCTTTGGTTATCCGGGAGGTGCAATTATGCCCGTTTACGATGCGCTGTACGATCATAAGGATACATTGTACCATGTGTTGGTACGCCATGAACAAGGAGCGGTACATGCTGCGCAGGGTTATGCCAGAGTGTCAGGTAAAGTGGGTTGTGCCATTGTGACCAGTGGTCCTGGAGCAACCAATACCATCACCGGTATAGCAGATGCCATGATAGACTCTACTCCGATGGTGGTGATTTGTGGTCAGGTGGGAACATCCATGTTGGGTACAGATGCGTTTCAGGAAGTGGATGTTGTGGGTGTGACCCAGCCCATCTCAAAATGGAGTTATCAGATACGTCGTCCTGAGGATATTGCATGGGCTGTCAGTCGTGCGTTCTACATTGCTAAGAGCGGTCGTCCCGGACCGGTTGTTCTTGACTTTGCGAAGAATGCGCAGACTTCGATGGTGGATTACGAACCACAACAAGTGGATTTTATACGCAGTTACAATCCGGTTCCGGAAATGGATATGGATGCCATTCGTCAGGCTGCGCGTATGATTAACTCTTCCGTGAAACCATTTGTATTGGTAGGTCAGGGAGTAGAGTTGGGCGATGCCCGTGCCGAATTGCAGACTTTTTTGGAAAAAGCACAAATTCCTGCTGGCTGCACCATGTTGGGCTTGTCTGCCTTGCCGTCTGAACATCCATTGAATATGGGTATGTTGGGAATGCATGGTAATCTGGGCCCGAATGTGATGACCAACCAATGTGATTTGCTGATAGCTGTCGGTATGCGTTTTGACGACCGTGTGACCGGTAATCTGAAGAATTATGCCAAACAGGCAAAAATCATACATTTTGAAATTGACCCATCAGAAATCAATAAGAATGTGAAGGTCAATTTAGCCGTATTGGGCGATTGTAAGAAAACATTGGCAGCGGTGACTGAGCTGTTAGAGGAAACCAAGCATCAAAGTTGGGTGGATGGTTTTAAACCATACGCCGAGAAAGAATATAACAAGGTGATTTCAAAAGCACTTTATCCACAGAGTGGTCCACTCTTAATGGGTGAAGTCGTAAACAAGGTCAGCGAGGCTTCTCATCATGAAGCTGTTTTGGTGACGGATGTCGGTCAGAACCAATTATTCGGTTGCCGATACTTCAAGTTTAAGCATGGTCGTAGCACCATCACCTCGGGCGGATGTGGAACAATGGGATTCGGTTTGCCGGCAGCCATCGGTGCCACTTTCGGTGCTCCTGAAAGAACCGTTTGCATGTTTTGTGGAGATGGCGGTCTGCAGATGACCATTCAGGAATTGGGAACTATTATGGAGCAACAGGCTCCGGTGAAAATTATTCTGTTGAACAATAATTATCTGGGCAATGTGCGCCAATGGCAAGCGATGTTTTTCAATCATCGCTATTCGTTCACACCGATGGCCAATCCGGATTATGAGTTGATAGCCAAGGCTTACGGCATCCCAGTCCGTACAGTGGTGGAACGTGAGGAATTGGATGAAGCCATCCATGAGATGCTGACAACAGAGGGACCATTCTTGTTGCAATGTGCAGTAATGGAGGAGGATAATGTTCTTCCAATGACACCTCCGGGAGCAGATGTGGATGACATGTTGTTGGAAATTGAAGAAAAACAGTAAGAACAAAAACAAGACAGATATGGCAGAACAACATAATGATTGTAATACCTGTGGTAAATGTGCCGGCGCCGCTCATGAGTGTGCGCAGGATACAGGTTGTACACTTTATACCATATTGATATATTCTGAGAATATCGCAGGTTTGCTGAGCCAGATTACAGCGGTATTCACCCGTCGTCAGGTGAACATTGAAAGCCTCAATGTATGTGCTTCTTCCACCCCGGGAGTACACAAATATACCATCACATGCTATTGCAATGAGGAAATGGCTAAGATGTTGACCAAGCAGATTGAGAAGAAAATCGATGTACTTCAGGCTAACTATTTTACAGATGATGAAATCTTTATTTTGGAAACATCATTATTGAAGATTTCAACTCCGAAAATGCTGGATGACGCTAATGTAAGTAAAATAGTACGATTGCACGATGCCCGTATCGTAGAGGTGAATCCAACTTATGCTACGATTGAAAAGACGGGAGTGACGGAGGATATTCTTTCCCTTTACCGCAGTCTGGACAAACTGGGCGTGATACTTCAATTTGTCCGTTCCGGACGAATCTGCATCACCAAGAGTTGTGTAGAACAATTGGATGAGTATCTGAATGAACGTGAAAGAACAAGACTGAGTAAATAAAAGTGTATGAAAAATAAAATTGGCGTATATCCTTTTGTAGTGGAGCCTTTCCATGTAGATTTTACCGGCAAACTCCAATTGGGCGTATTGGGAAACCAATTTCTGAACTGTGCAGGTTTTCATGCAAGAGAACGTGGTTTCGGGATTGCCGAAGCCAATGAGAGTAATTATACATGGGTGTTGTCTCGTTTGGCTATAGAGTTGGATGAGTTCCCCGAACAATACGAGTCTTTCTCCATTGAGACATGGGTGGAGAATGTGTACCGTTTGTTTACAGATCGTAACTTTGCAGTGGTCGGAAAGGATAATAAAGTGTATGGCTATGCCCGCTCGGTTTGGGCGATGATCAATATTGATACACGTAAACCGGCTGATTTCTTATCTTTATTGGCTGGTAATATTGTTGATTATATCGATGCAGAGAGACC
>JAGBUF010000337.1 GCA_017630975.1 Paraprevotella sp.
ATGTGCATATTACATGCGTGGCTGATTCATATTTACTGTCAAAGCCTCTATCATACGGTTGTAAATCGCATTCAACTCTTCTATCTGACGAGCCATCTTTCTGGTCTGTTCGTTGATTTGATCGATTGTGCCCACTTGAGTACTGATGCTCTTCAACTGCATTTCGTAGATGGTATTGATTCCTGTCAAGGTACGGTTCAAGTTATCCATTTCCTTAGAATCACGGGTCATCAACTCAGCTTGTTCTGATACACGTGACAATGTTTCGGTCAAAACCTTTAATTCTTCCACGTACGACTCGGCAGCCTCTTTCATCTCCGGAGTGCATGCATTACGCGCAGCTTCCATGAACTCTGCATTGGATGCACTGACCATCTCTGCCAACAGTTTCATATCGGCCGAAGTCAATGAAACTCCACCCTGTGGAGCAGCAACAGGTTGTACTACTGCCTCCTCTGCCGCCGGTGCCACATGAGAAGTTGGAACACCGCCGCCAATATTGCCGATAATTACCGGACCTCCGGAGGCTACAAATCCACCGCCTTGTACTACGGTCGTCTGTTGAGCCTCATCATAAACAGGTTCACCTTCAGACTTATTGATACGTTGTGATTTCTCTTTCAAATCTGCCGGACGGTCAAATCCGGAAATGAAGAACACTAAAACCTCAGCTCCCATACCAATAAACAACATGGCATTGGCACCCGGTATATGAGTCAGTTTAAACAATGCTCCCAAAATAACCACAGCCGCTCCCCAGCTATATGCATAATTCAAAAAAGTCTGACCGGCTACTGATTCAATCCAATTCTGGATACGAACAATGATATTCTTATTACTTGCCATATCTAATTCCTTTTATTTTCTTCTATTTGTTACACCTGATACCGAACGTACGCAACGGAAACCGATATACGAACGAGGTTGATTCTGATATTCATACGAACGCCAAACCGAACGAATCATAGACTCTGGATCCTTCCATGAACCACCTCTTACCGATTTCTTCTTCAGACGATAAGGATCCTCCTTAGCTGCATTATATTTCAATTGTGGGTTCATGTCGCTCATGTCATTCACACCGGCTTCTGTATACACGGTGCTGGTCCATTCCGCAACATTTCCCGCCATATCGTACAAACCATTGGAGTTGGATGAATAGGTTCCTACTCTTGATGTAATCAAACTACCATCTTCTGTATAGTCTCCTCTGTCCGGCTTGAAATTGGCATAAAAACAACCTTTCTCATTTTTTGTAACCTCGTCTTCCCATGGGAATAAACCTCCTTCTGTTCCACGTGCTGCAAACTCCCATTCAATTTCTGTCGGCAAACGATAGGGCTGTATCTGCTTGGCAGCTACCCCCAATCCACGTTTCAGATAATCCGTACGCCAATTACAGAAAGCATTGGCTTGTTCCCATGTAACCCCGACAACCGGATAATCATTGTATGCAGGATTTGAAAAATACTGCAACATATACCGCTCATTTTCTGCGTTGGCGAAATCATTCACCCAACAAGTCGTATCGGGATAGATGTTCACGATATAAGTATTCAAGAAATCATGAAGTCCTGACAATGGCCTTGTGATAGTTTCTCTGACAATCCGTCCTTCATCATCAATATACGCTGTATCTTTTGATATCATGACAACTTCATCAGCATCTACCTTATAATCAGTATTTAAAACACGTTCTTCAGGTGTCAGACGATTCTTACGCAAAGCTGCCGCTGCATAATCGAACACCTCAAAACGATAATTCATCTGCTGGGCGTCCAACATCCGTTCGCCTGTAATCGGATGGGTAAAATACACACTCTCGATAGCACGTAGTTCATCCTCGTTCGGACGTTTCCAAGGAATTGGCTTACTCCAATTCAGATGCGGGGTAACAGGATTCCCATATTTATCCTCCTCAATCTTGAATGTCTCGTCACCACCAAAAGCGGGGTCTGCCAAACGTTCACGAATGATAGAATCACGCACCCAATGCACGAATTGACGATACTTGGCATTGGACACCTCATTGACATCCATCCAAAAGCCATCCACCGAGATCTCTCTGGTAGGTATTGCCATACCCCACAATGTATCGGTTTCCTCTGTTCCTATTTTCAGTGAACCTTTTTTCACTAAAACCATTCCATAGGGTGTTGGTTCACTATAAGACATACCTCCTACGCCAGTCACCTCACCTCCCGCGGCGGAAGAAGCAGCACCGGTACTTAAGCAGGAAGATAACAGTCCACAGAAGACTACCCATAATAACATCCCATACTTTTTCATATTCATCTTATAATATTCTTACGCTTTTATGTTTATTCTTTCCTTTTTTAAACAGATTCAAATCTGTCTGATATCCTATTATCACCTCGTGCGTCCCATGCAAAGCACCTATTGCAGAGGTGTACATTTCGTACGCATATCCAATATTCAACCCATGGAAAGTCCCTCCCAAAAGAAGACTCACAGAATTGGTCGGACTATAGGACAAGCCCCCATACATATCAAATTTCTGCCCATGATAAGCCAATCGCCCCGTAATATCTGCCCTGAAACCTAAAAGGTCTGAACGCATCATGGCTGAAGTATGTATCGTATATAACGGACTTTTTAGGCGAATATTGTATCCTCCCATCAAATAAAACGATGAAGAAACCTTTAATTCGTTCACTTCCTCCTCTCCCAATGAGATGGTGGGAGCAGTACAATGCAGCATAGAGAAACCGATATACCACGATTTATGCGAATATTGCAACCCCACATTCATGTCAAATCCGGACCCCTCAGCTTCATTTGTAGGGAATGCCGGGTCGCCTGATTCCTCCAAATCTAATTCACTGCCATCAAAATTCTCACTCAACATTGCCAGATGCACACCTACACTCAACTTACCGCCCCATAATGGTTGGTGATAGGCATATTGCAAATAGAATTTCTGATGGTTGAACAAACCAATCTGGTCCTTCATAAATCCTAGACCGGCACCATGTCGGGCACTAATAAAGAACAATGGCATATCCACATAAGCAGACATCACAGAAGGAGCATTCTCGAATCCAGTCATCTGCATACTGTATGCTCCTTGCACATTGAGCATGGTTCCTTGTCCTGTTGCTGCCGGATTATAGAATGATGTCATCGCCCAATAATTCACAAAAGACGGATCGTATTGAGCATACGACTTTGATGTCAGCAAGCCCAATACACATATCACCCCTATAACAAACCTTTGTTTCATTCGCTCCTGCAAGATACGCAATAAAAACAAAAAAAATACGCTTTTATTGCATTTAAGTCCCAATCTTCTATTTTTAAACCTTATTTATATGG
>JAGBUF010000042.1 GCA_017630975.1 Paraprevotella sp.
GGGAATGCATCAGGTCCGGGCAATTCCTCCATACGGTTAGACATCTCACGCAAAGCCTGTGCCCAACGTGAAGTTGAGTCCGCCATCAACAATACTCTCAATCCCATCGCACGATAGTATTCAGCCATTGTCATAGCAGTATATACGGAAGCCTCACGGGCAGCCACCGGCATGTTGGAGGTGTTGGCAATAATTATCGTACGCTCCATTAACTTTCGACCTGTATGGGGATCGTCCAACTCAGGAAACTCAGTAAAGATTTCCACCACCTCGTTAGCACGCTCACCACAAGCTGCGATAATTACAATATCTGCCTCTGCTTGTTTTGAGATGGCATGTTGAAGCACCGTCTTTCCTGTTCCGAATGGACCAGGAATAAATCCTGTACCACCTTCTACAATCGGGTTCATAGTATCAATCGTGCGCACACCTGTTTCAAGCAATTTAAATGGTCTCGGTTTCTGTTTGTAGTTGGTCATGGCAAACTTTACCGGCCAGTGCTGAATCATATTCACCTCTGTTTCATTGCCGTTCTCATCAACGATGACCGCAATAACATCCTTAATCTTATATTGTCCTGCTGAAACAATCTTTTTAATGGTAGCAGTGCCTTCTAATTGGAAAGGTACCATTATTTTCAGTTTCTGAGAGTTTTCCTCCACCTCACCCAACCAATCTGCGGCTACCACGGTATCACCGACCTTTGCGATAGGTGTAAAATCCCACACTCTCTCATCATCCAATGGATCGGTGTATTGTCCTCTTTTCAAGAACACGCCATCCATCTTATCTAAGTCATTTTGCAATCCGTCAAAGTTCTTTGACAACATACCCGGGGCCAATTTCACCTCAAGCATATGTCCAGTAAACTCAGCAGGTGAACCCACCTTTAGTCCACGTGTACTTTCAAACACTTGCACATAAACATTTGCGCCAACCACTTTAATCACCTCAGCCATTAAACGGTCTCCACCGGTTTCAATGTAGCAAATTTCGCCTTGAGCCACCGGACCATCCACAGTAAGTGTCACCATATTGGCTATAACGCCGCTAACAGTTCCTTTTGTTATCATATTGTTATTGTTTTTTAAATTCATCAGGTACTTGGGCCTCATTTCGCAAGTTCTCGATAATCATTCGGAACTTCTCTCGCCCTTGCTCCACGTCAAGCTTTGCCCAACGTTCCAAAATCTCAAGCTTGGCCAAATACGCAAAGACTGCTTCCACAGAAAACACATCTGCGAATGTCTTCTCGTCCAGCCAAATCCACTTGAACGCATCTATTTTTCTTTCCTTCTCAACAGGATCTTCGCAGTCTACGATTTTCATCAACTCATTGACGTAATCATACTCTGCCGACAGACCAAAATCTCGAGTATTATTATTGCGCAACAATTCTGCCACCTCGCCATTTCCCATTACATAGGAGGACACATCCCATCCGTTTTTACGAGCAATCATAGCCGTAAGCACATTCGTAATATCATAATTCATACGAAACCATGATGCTATCATTTTATTGGGACATTTTACAGCATACTCATAGAAACGCTGCGCCATTACATCTTCAGCAAAAAAGCCCTCGCTATCCTTATTATATTTGTAATCACGGGCAAACTCGGACATAAAAGAAGGATAACGGTGAACATTGAAATTCATTTCACGTGCAGATATCATCATATCCTTATATTGCTCCATAACATAATTCCCCTTCGGATCTATCTGAGCATCGGCATCCTTCAGCAATCCCACCAAGTTTTTACAATCGTATTGAAGGAAGAAATAATAAATCAATTTCTTATCCTCATAAGACAAGATTTCTTTCAAATCATCCTTCAGTTCCAACAGCGATGGCCCGGAATTAGAATCCTCTAAAGACAAATCCGGCAATCCTGCCATTAAATAATAATAGTTACCCATAGATATTCTTTAGAATAACATCTCCACTAATTGAGGACGTAAAAACTCCTTAAAATATGCAATAAATTCCTCTTCACCGAAATTTACCTTGTAAGAACCATCAGCAGGTGCAATTGTAAATGAAGCCGGCTTTCCATTTACCTTCTCAATCTGAACTCCCTTATCTAACAATTCTTTCGCTTTTGCTTTGAAATATTTAGTCAGCATATCAGCCTCGGCTGTTGTTATCACCATAGGCTCTTCCATAGACCATTTTTTAGCCAATGTTACGATAAATTCGCCCATGTATTCACTGCTTCCGCTCCACTCTTTGACCGCATTTTTCACCAAATTGTCTGTTATCACGTTAACAGCCTCTGATTTCAATGCACTTAATGCCTGACCTGTATACAATTTTAATTCTGCCTTGGTGTTGTTCTCCAAATCATTCGCTTTTTTCTGAGCCTCAGCTACAATTTTTTCAGCCTGCGCATGAGCCTCTTCTACAATTTTTGCGGCTTCGGATTTCGCTTGTTCTACCAATTTCTGTCCTTCGGCATTTCCTTTTTCCACACCTTCACGATAAAGTTTATCGGTCAACTCTTGAATCTTTTCCATAGTGTTTTTCTTTATCTTTTTTTGTCATTTTAATTTTCTGGCATAAAAGTAGTTATATTTTTCCTCTTGAAAAAATAAAAACAGGTCAAATTCAGACAAATATGAGAAACTTGTAAAATTTATGTTTTTTTTAAGAAAAAAGAGACCATTGTGACGTTTCTTCGTGTATTTTTGTTCAAGCAAACGAATAAAGTCTTACCTTCGCTAAAAATAATCATAATGACGAACAACACTCTGAAAGATAAAACAGCCAAGGGATTCATGTGGAGCGGTATAGGCTATAGCATCCAACTCATCATCGGAGTCGGATTTGGCATTGTTTTAGCCCGACTGCTCACTCCAGAAGACTACGGCATGATTGGTCTTATTCAAATATTCAGTCTGATTGCCTGCACATTGCAAGAAAGTGGGTTTCGTATCGCATTAGCCAACCGCAAAGAAATCAGACATGAAGACTACAATGCCGTCTTCTGGTTCAACGTATTGGTTAGCGCCGCACTCTATGCGATTCTATATTGTTGTGCGCCCCTCATTACGCATTTCTATCAACAATCCTCATTTGCCTCACAATATGATGTGTCCATGCTGACACCATTATCCCGTTATTTTTTCCTGGCATTCTTTATCTCTGCATTAGGCGCTGCACATTGTGCTTATCTCTTTCGCACCTTACAAGTAAAACAAAAGGCTCTCATTTCCATCACCAGTATCACATTATCCGGTATTGTAGGTATGATTATGGCATACTTCGGCTATGCTTATTGGGGATTAGCAACACAAACTATTGTATTCACATCCTGCAATACAATCCTATATTGGTGGTTTTCCGGTTGGCAACCGACTTTCTCTTTCAATATCCAACCTTTGAAAGAAATGTTTGGATTCAGTAGCAAGCTTTTGGTCACTGATATTTGTACACATGCCAATAACAACCTCGTCAATATCATTTTAGGACGTTTTTTCTCCATCACCGATGTTGGTAATTTCAGTCAAGCACAGAAATGGACCAATATGGGTAGCAATACTCTTTTGGGAACAATCAAGGAAGTAGTACAACCCGTTCTCCGCGAAGTTGCTGACGAACGTGAACGACACAAGCGGGTCTTTCGTAAAATGCTTCGCTTGACCTCTTTCATCACGTTCCCTGCCATGTTCGGGCTGTCACTCATCTCAAGAGAATTGATTCTTATAACCATTCAGGAAAAATGGTTAGGAAGCATTGAA
>JAGBUF010000338.1 GCA_017630975.1 Paraprevotella sp.
CCTCAATATGAATGAATTGCAAATTCTTTGCTTTCATTGATGGTTGATTGACCAAATCGGTCATCACCCTGCTGTTTTCTATCTCCGATACACCGATGACCGATGCACCGACCTTCGGCAACATATCTGTACCGATTTCTGAAAGGACCTTGGACATATTCTTCAGTTTGGCAAAATATTTCATGCCGGTCCATTTATTTGTACCATTGGGCAAAAATTCATAATCATTCTTACCGTAATCATGAATCGTATCAAACAAATTTTCCAGATTGTAGAACCCCACTGCATACACCCCGATATTCTTTTTCTGTCCGAATGTCAACACGGGGAGCAGACAAAGCATTATCACATAAACTATCCTTTTCATGACGTTATTCTTTAATTGTTATTACAAATATCCGTTTTTTCATTCACCATACCAAAAAAAGTCCTAAAAAATTACCGTTTCATACTGATTATTTGAAATTTTTCACGTAAGTTTACGGCAAGAAATCATAAAATAAAAGGACATGAGAAAAAGAACGTCTTTGATTCTAACGTTTTTGCTGGCTGCCGGACTTCTCCATGCTCAGGAGATTGACACGATGGCTGTTTACCAGCAAAGGACACAGAATGAGAATGCAGACTTCTCATTTACAGAATCACAGCTGAATGAAGATGACGATGCCGGACAGACTGTATCTGCAGTAACAGGTATCAGCAACGACCTTTACTTATCGGAAGTGGGCTACTTGTTCAGTCCGATGCGTTTTCGATCACGCGCTTACCAAAACACCAACAATGGCATGTTCATCAACGGCGTAAAATTCAATGATACCGAACGGGGAACTTTCAGTTACTCTTCTATCGGTGGACTGAACGATGTGACACGCAACCGAGAGGGTTCGCCTTTCTATTACATGAACCAATTCGGTTACACCGCCATCGGTGGATCGGACAACATCAACGTCAGAGCCGGGCAATATGCTGCCGGTCACAAGCTGACACTCTCCGGCGCAAATAGAAATTACAGGACACGTGGCATGTATACCTATTCATCAGGATTGATGAGCAACGGGTGGGCATTTACCGGATCAGTAGGTTACCGTTGGGCCAACGAAGGAAATATCGAAGGTACATTCTATAACTCATTCAGTTATCTTTTCGGATTTGAAGAACGATTCAACGACCGTCACAGTCTGAGTTTCACAACATGGGGCGCTCCGACAGAAAGAGCGCAACAAGGTAGTTCTACCGAAGAGGCTTACTGGTTGGCAAACAGCCATTACTACAATCCGAACTGGGGTTATCAAAATGGAGAGAAACGTAATGCCAGAGTGGTGGAATCGTTTGAACCAACAGCCATTGTCACTTGGGATTTTGACATTGACGAACGCACCTCACTCAGCACCTCGGTTGCCGGTAAATATAATATGTATGCCAGTAGCGCACTGGGTTGGAGCGGCAATGCTGCCGACCCACGCCCGGACTATTACAAGAAGTTGCCAAGCGGACAGATTTCCACCAATATTTTTGATGGTGGACTGAGTGACGAGGATATTGAAACATGGCAAAATGCATACGAATATTGGACTGCTTCAAAAGCCAACCGACAAATCAATTGGGACGCCATGTACTATGCCAATGCGCAACAACGCGCTTTAGGTGGAGAGGCACTGTATTACGTTGAGAACAGACATAATGACCAATTGGCTCTTCATCTGAGTTCTACATTAAAAAGGTCCATGAACGAACATGGTTCTATCGCTGCCGGAATCAATTTAAGTACAACAAAGGGCATGCACTATAAAACCATGAAGGATTTGATGGGAGCATCCACATTTACAGATGTGGATAAGTTTTCTGTTCGTGACTACGGTGTAAACTCGTTCATGATTCAAAATGACCTTGATCATCCCAACAGAAAAATTGGTGAAGGTGACAAATTTGGTTACGACTACAATCTTTATGTCAATAAGGCACAGGCTTGGAGCAATTACCAAATCAACAAGAATTGGTTGACCATGTTCTTTGCCGGCAGATTAGGGGGTACTACCATTGAGCGTGAAGGTTTGATGCGCAACGGACGTGCTGCACACAATTCCAAAGGAAGTAGCGGTGTGGCTAAGTTCTTAGAGGCTGGTTTCAAAACCGGTGCTACTTTCCGCGTGGGAGGAAAGCATGTATTCAATGTCGGCTTGGGTGCTGAAGAAAATGCTCCGTTGGCATACAATGCATTTGTGGCATCACGTTTGAAAAATGATTTCGTCAATGGGTTGCGCAACGAAGAGGTGATCAACACCGAAGCCAGCTACGCATACAATGGTTCACGTTTCACTGCAAAGGTCACAGGATACTATACCCGTATGGCTAATGTGACAGAACTGGATCAGTTCTACAATGACCAGGAAGCACGCTACACGTACTTAGCCATGACCGGAGTTGAGAAACAATATATGGGTGTGGAACTTGCTGCCCAAATCAAGATTCTCTCTAACTTGAAATTAAACCTTATCGGAACTTACAGCGATGCTGAGTACACCAATAATCCCAATGCACAACTCACTTTCGAAAACGAATCTGAGACAACCACCGACAAGGTATATGCGAAAGGCATGAAAGAAAGTGGCACTCCCCTATCTGCCTATAGCATCGGTTTGGACTACAGCGTGAATGGATGGTTCCTGGAAGTCAAAGGAAATTACTATCACCGCGGGTTCATTGATTTCTCTTCTTATCGCAGACTGTCCAGTGTGCTGGCAGCAGACGAGACCAGCGGTACGGTGGGAGAAGACGGACAAACCATTACTGTCATGCTACCGGAACAAGAGGAGTTCGATGGCGGATTTATGCTTGACCTCTCTGTCGGCAAATATATCCGCATGAAGAAAGGAAGAAGCCTAAGCATCAACCTCACCCTTAACAACGTGTTGAACAACACAAACATGAAAACGGGAGGATATGAGCAAAATCGTGATGATAATTACGACGACGGAAGCGAGCGCGCTTACAAGTTCTCCAAACATTCTAAATATTACTATGCCCAGGGTATCAACGGATTCTTGAATATAGGTTATCGTTTCTAACCCTTAAATTGAAGAAAAGACAATGAAAAAGTTGAGTATTATATTAGCGACATTCTTATCCTGCTTCTTCATCGTAAGTTGCATGGACGATAACGAATATCCCGCACATTATGTGCCGGGCAATCCCAATATCGGAGAAGCCAATATTTCTATCGCAGAATTAAAAGAGAAATTCATACAAGTAACATCGGCCAATAAAGTCGAAAAAATTGAAGAGGACTTGATTATATCGGGTGTGGTGGTAGCTGATGACGAATCGGGAAACATCTACAAATCCATCTATATCAACGACGGAACAGGAACTATACAAATTGCCATCAACACTTCGGGTATATATGCACTCTTCCCGGTGGGACAAACCATCGTTGTGGATTGCAAGGGACTACACATCGGAGGATATGGCACGATGCCTCAGTTGGGCGCACTGTTTGAAGGCGAAATAGGCAGAATGTCCGAAATCACATGGATGAAACATGTACGACCGGAAGGCGGACCTGTACGAGAACACCCCGTATTGAAAAATCCAATCAAAGCAGACGAGGCTTGGTTAGATGCTGCAGAAGAGACAGCAGCACCCTATTTCGTATGCTTTGAGGAGGCCACCATTAAAGAAGCCGACGGCGAAGCCATCTTCGCACCGGAAGAGGAGGCGGATAAAGGTTACGGTGTAAATCGCAAAATACAAATAGGAAAGAAAAGTATGACTTTCCGTATCAGCACCTATGCCAATTTTGCCACAAGCATTATGCCGGAAGGAAAACTGAAGGCGACCGGCATGCTTACTGTGTACAACGGTACATGGCAATTTACCATCAGGACCCTCAGAGATATTGAAACCATTGAATAAAATAAAAACAAAAAGATATGAAACGTTATTTATCAATTTTCGTTAGCGCATTATGTGCATTAACGGTTTTCAACGCTTGTAGCGATGTTCCTGCACCGTATAAGATTCCGGGGGAAGATCCAGGAGATGGAACATTGGGAGCCGGCATATACGTAGAAGAGTCATTTGCTACAGATTTTGGGACATTTAAGGATTATACAGAAAAAGGAAACCCATGGATCATAGATTTCAAAACAGCAAAGGCTACCGGTTATGACAATGCCAGCAAAACTACTACGGAATCCAAAGGCTGGTTGATTTCAGAGGCTTTTGACCTCAGTCAATCTACAGGAGCATACGTTGAGTTTGAATATATTTTACGATATGTACGTGCAGGACAGACTGAAAACAAAGTGCTCATCAGTACTGAGTATTTCGGGGATGTCAATGCTGCCAAATGGATTGATATTACAGGAACTCTTACGGAAGGAAGTGATTGGGAAACCTTCTATAAATACACAAAAGATTTGCCTGCTGAAGTCATCGGCAAGAATCATGTCAACATTGCTTTATATTATGCTTGCACTACTACTTCTGCCACTTGGGAAGTGAAGAATATCTCTGTTAAAGAAGGGACTGTAAAAGAAGAAGAAGAAGATAAACCGGTAAGTGGTAATCTATTGGAAAATGGTGATGCAGAAACTTGGGAAAATTCACAACCTGCCCATTGGAAGTCTGCCAGCACAGCAAGTAGCGCCACCCTATCGCAATCTACTGACGCACATAGTGGCAGTTACTCCATTTGCGTAGCCGGCGCTACCACAAACAAGCGATTGGCATACGAGGAAATAACCTTAAAGGCTGGTACCTATACATTGACATTCTATGCCAAAGCAGCCACAGCCGATGGCGGTAGCATCCGTCCCGGTTACACCTCAGTCATAGACGGTGTGGCACAAAGCAACGGATACAAGTATGGTTCATACTCCGACAATCTTACCAACACAGAGTGGAGAGAAATCACTCATGAATTCACTTTAGAGTCAACAACAACCCTCTGCTTGGTATTTATGAATCCGAAACAAACCGGTAAAGATGTCCTTCTTGATGACTTCTCACTGACCACCGCCAATGGAGGATTGGCAGACGGTAGCAATGATGATGAAAATGATGATGAGAATGACACTCCCACTGCAAACATAACCTATACAAAGGTAACTACCATCAGTGCCGGTACATATATCATCGCAGCCAACGTCGACGGTACCTATAAGGTGGCCACTCCACTTGGAGCAACCGCCAACTACGGTTATCTGAAGAATCCGGTAGATGCCACTGCCACCGGTAATACCATCACCCTGTCATCTACAGCTAATGAATTTGTCATTGAAAGTACATCCGGTGGTTATACCATCAAAGATGGCAACAATAAATACTATTACATGACAGGCACATATAATAGTTTCAATGTTGGTACATCACTTCCTACCGAGGGAGGCGTATGGAATATCACTTTCAACGCAGACGGAACAGCCAACCTTGTCAATACTACAATGAACAAAACGTTGCAGTATGATACAGAATTCGGTTCATACGGAGTTTATGATACCATCAAAGCTACGTTGCCGGCACTTTATAAGAAAAATTAAACTATGCTGATAACGATTCAGGACAAACAGGATATTTCCTTCTTTGTCCTGAATTTCTTTTTATAACACCAAGCACTTATGAAACCACTTGTCTATTGTATTTTGTCATGTATCTGCTGTTGGGGATGGATATCATGTGACAAGAATGACGGTCCGATATACATCACCATTGAAAACACAAACGGAAATTCCGGTTCGCAGAACGGGGGCAGTAATGAGGAAAACAATATTTCCGCTTTTTCAAAGAATCTGGAAATGCCTCGTTTGGATGCCAACACCGGCGATGTGTATGCACACTATGTGACATACAAGGGACAAAAAGTGCTCAATTTCGTAGTCGACTGGCACAAGGAAAAGCTACATTCCAGATGGATTGCCTTCCAGTTTACCAACACCACTGCCGCACAGAATTGGAACAGGGATAACTGGCACAACACAGAATGGGGCGGCGATCCTTTCCAACCGGACCCATTGATTCCGGCGGATGAAAGAACAGATCAATATTCCTACAAAGGCAGTAGATACAATAGGGGGCACTTATTGGCATCTGCCGACCGTCTGTTCTCAAAGGAGGGCAACGAACAAACTTTCTACATGTCGAACATGAGTCCGCAACAAGGTGGATTCAATAGCGACGATTGGTCTGACTTGGAAAAATTAGTAAGAAATTGGGGCAGAAACAATAGTTTTCGCGACACCCTTTTCGTTGTGAAAGGGGGAACCATTCGTGACAACCAAATATTGAAGTATATCAACAATGCCAGCTACGATGCTGTTGAGGGACAAAAGATTGCTGTACCTAAATATTATTTTATGGCATTGCTTTGCAAGAAATACACCGGCAGACAAAACACCTACAAAGCCATCGGCTTTTGGGTGGAACATAAATCCTATGGCGGAAAACCTATATTGTCTACATGGGTTGTCAGCATCGACCAATTGGAAGAACATACAGGAATTGATTTTTTCTGCAACCTGAACGACAACATAGAAAATGCTGTTGAAAGTAATTATAACATCGGAGAATGGCCCGGACTTAAATAATTATTGAAGAAAATAACTCATAAAACTTTGACGATTAGAAAAAATCCGCTAACTTTGCACCTCGTAAATCGAACCATTACACATATAGTTACCAGCTATAAGTTGAATTGATTAAATTATAAGAAAATGAAGAAAGATATTCATCCAGAAAATTACCGTCCTGTTGTGTTCAAAGACATGAGTAACGGTGACATGTTCCTTTCACGTTCTACTTGCAAGACTAACGATACAGTAGAATTCGAAGGCGAAACTTACCCAGTAATAAAACTTGAAATCTCCAGCAGCTCACACCCATTCTATACCGGTAAGAGCAAATTGGTGGATACAGCAGGTCGCGTAGACAAGTTCATGAGCCGCTACGCAAAGACTCGCAAGTAATCGGAATATCTATAAAGATATACAAAAACGGTGTGAACCTTATGGTATCACACCGTTTTTGTTATACTTTCTCATCTCTTCACGAAACAACCCTCCTTCCAATAGAAAGTAATCGGCTGTAACATATCTCCTACTCTCTCACGTTCTTCATCCATCACCTCACCCACTTGCAAGATACAATCTAAACGAAGTGAATCAGGATAGAGTTTCATCGTTATAAAACGCATATCCTGCAACGCTTGCAATCGTTTTAGTTCGTCCACGTCGGTATGCTCATTTTTCTTCCAGTAATCATCATACACCGGAGGGGTGAATACTTCTTCTAAAGATAAACGTTCCCATTCAGAGGTATAAATAGTCATTGTACTCTCTTTCATACGTTCGCCATACGTTTTGACCAAACAGATATAATATATACTATCGCGAACAGGAAGTAATTTCATTTCCACCTGCACATTTTGCGTCAGCAAAAGTTTCAGATAATCATCATTCATATCTTGTAATACGGAATATCCGTCAAAACGATTACGCACCTTGGCTTCCATATTGTTCTCTATAAAATCAATACAATCCAAACGATTGTTTTTTGTCATTACCTCCAGCACATCATCAGGCATTGACGCAAATACATCTCTCATTTTCTGACCTGAAGTTGGCAACACCAATAGCATACACAGACATAAGAGAGAAAGCACCCTCTTACTATCGCATGCCATAAAATCATACCTTATCATCTATCAACCATTAATTAGAACCTAAATATAAAAATACCATTCCCAACAGAATCAACAGCAAATCTATGGCCTTACTGCGCAAATTCTTTTCTTTGAATATCATCGCCCCGAACAGGAAGGACACAACAACACTGGCACGTCTCACCATGGAAACAATAGAAATCATTGCACCGTCAAGACTCAAAGCATAGAAGTAGACAAAATCTGCAGCAGATAAGAAAATAGAAATCAAAACAATACACCAATTCCAATGAAAGGGAGTTGTTTGTTTACGTTTGGGCCACCATAAGAGCACAAGCATCACAGCCATCATCAGGAATTGATATAGATTGTAATAGCTCTGTACTGTCATCCGATCCAAACCAACCCCTCCATTTTGGGGTGACGCCATCAAAAACTTATCGTATAATCCGCTGACTGCTCCCAATACGCTGGCTAGAACAACGAAATAAATCCATTTATCGTGTTTGAAATCAATACCTTCTTTCTTTCCGCTTTTACTCAACATGAAAAAGGAGAATACCGCCAAAATCACACCCGTCCATTGATAAAGGTTCAGTCTTTCACCAAAAACCAGTAGCGCACCCAACAGTACCATCACTGGGCGCGTGGCATTGATAGGACCAACTATGGTCAAGGGCAGATGTTTCATGCCAAAATAACCGAAAAGCCATGAAGACAACACGATGAATGATTTCAACAACACATATCTTTGTGTATTCCAATCTATCGGAGGTATATAGAACATACTATCCTGATGAATGACACCTGATAAAGAAAACAGGATAAAGGGGAGAAATATCAAACTACAGAACAGCGTATTCAAAAACAATACAGGTAGAACTGCATTGGATTTCAGGGATTTCTTTTTGAAGACATCATAAAAGCCCAAAAGCAGAGCTGACAAAAAAGCCAAAAGTAACCACATCATTTTCTTGTCATTCTATTAATTTAGAAAACAATCATCGGGATATTCCACATCCACCAAGAACAAAGCATTACCGGGCATTGACTCTCCGGCACAGCATCTGTTCTTACCTTCTATCACATCACGAAAACCTTGAATGGTAAGTTTACCGCGACCTACCTCTACCAGCGTTCCAACAATCGCACGCACCATATTACGCAAGAAACGGTCGGCCTTGATCTCAAATCGCCATTGCTCAGGACTTAGCTGTACCCATTCCGCTTTCATTATTTTACAATTATTGGTCTTAGTGTCTGTATTAACCTTACTAAAACTCGTAAAATCAATATAATCAAAAAGCGTTTGCGCTGCCTCATTCATTTTCTCAAAATCCAATGTTTTATACAGTCTGCAGGAATAAGCACGCAAGAAAGGGGATTTACCCACATGAACATAATAATGATATGTTCGTGACAGTGCATCAAAGCGTGCATGAGCTTCGGGTTTTACGGGCGTCACTTTATAGACCGAAATATCCGGGGGCAACAAACGATTGAGTTTATCGGTGAGCCATGCACTATCCACTAACTGCTCTGGTGCTTCGGGGTATTCAAAATCAAAATGGGCAATCATCATACGGGCATGTACACCGGTGTCTGTCCTACCTGCGCCTGTCACGGCAATAGGAATTCTTAATATGGTTGTCAATGCTTTCTGCAAACATTCTTGCACACTGATGCCATTAGGTTGTATCTGCCAACCATGATAATGTGTCCCGTCGTATGCCAAATAAACAAAATATCTCTGCATCGTCTTATTTATCTTTTACAATGTAATACGCAGGTTTCAAACCATTCAACGCAGCAGCACGTTTTGAAGTCTTCACTTTTATTCCATTCAATGTATATACATCAACCTCACTGTCATTATTTCTTGAAGCGTCTTGAACGGAGGATAAGTCTTGATAATCATTCATCTGTATATCATCGATATTCAACCTTTTTCCGGATGTTCCTGTACATTTGAATTTCAAGCGTATCGCACCCTTAACATGCAAATAATAGGCATATCGTTTCCACTCTCCTTTTTTGAATGACATTTCCTTGACTACATCCGTCCATGTCTTTCCGGCATCCAACGAATAACTTACAGTCAATTTCACCCCGGTATCCGTGTTGTACATTCCGGCATAAAACGACAATGAATCGCAACCGTCTGTTTTATCTTCCAACATTTCGAGTTCGGTGATAACACCTGACTTTGATTGCATCCTGACAGACTTGGAATCATTGTATCTGTCATTCCCTGACCCCAGCAAGCTCTGTGCCATACGCCAGCGGCACGCAGAGCATTCCACCTCGGCTTCCGCGTATGCGCCCTTTGAACCGGACTCAAAATTTTCAAAGAACGATTTCTCATTGTTCACTTCGCCGGTCAAGCTCACCACAATATCTTCAACCTTAGACGTTGACATGATCATTTCTGCTTCATAAAAGCCTTCTTCCGAAACGCTACCCATGCGTACATATAGAGTTTGTTTGGAACCGCTTACTGTGGTCTGCTCTCCCCACTGCACTCCATCTGCACTTACCTCGAATGGTGCCGATGTATAAACAGTCGTAACATATTGAGGTACTTCAAGGGCTGTAATCGCCACAACTTGTTCCTTTGACGGCACTTGAGTTGAAGAGGTGAAATGTATCTCAGACACATTGGTAGTGAACACAGGCTTTACAGTAGGCATCTTTACCTGCACCTCATTGGAATACATGATGGGACGACCGGATGCATCATACCCTGTCACCTGGTAATAATACGTGGTAGAGGCCTTCAGGTTAGAAACCACGAGAGAGGACGCCGTTGTTGA
>JAGBUF010000043.1 GCA_017630975.1 Paraprevotella sp.
CATGAAATTTATAAAGCTTTAATTTACAAAGCAATTAGAGATATTTTCGTTTCTATTTAATGCATGTCAGAAAAAGATTCATTACTTTTACGAAAATTTTAGACAGAAAAAGATGAACCTGACAGAACGATTCCTGAAATATGTGAGTTTTGATACGCAATCCGATGAGTGTGCCTCAGTTTGTCCCAGCACCGACAAACAAATGATTTTCGCTCGTTATCTGAAAGAAGAGTTGGAAGAGATAGGTATGGAGGAGATTGAGTTGGATGAAAACGGATATTTGTATGCCACGCTGCCTTCCAATATTGATAAAGAAGTACCGACAATCGGTTTTATCGCACACATGGATACTTCGCCCGATTATTCCGGTTTGAATGTGCGTCCGAGAATCGTTAAGAACTATGATGGAACGGATATCGTATTATGTGCGGACGAAGGTATTGTGACTTCTCCTACACAATTTCCAGAGTTGCTGAAACATGTCGGTGAGGATTTGATTGTGACGGACGGTCATACTTTGTTGGGTGCTGATGACAAGGCAGGTATTGCTGAGATTGTTCAAGCGATGATTTATTTGATGGAACATCCAGAAATCAAACATGGAAAGATCCGAATAGCATTCAATCCGGACGAGGAGATAGGTAAGGGAGCGCATCTGTTTGATGTGGAGCGTTTTGGATGTGAATGGGCATATACGATGGATGGTAGTGAAGTGGGTGAATTGGAATTTGAGACTTTCAATGCAGCAGCAGCGAAAATTACTGTCACAGGACTGAAGGTACATCCGGGATATGCGAAGGATAAGATGGTCAACTCAATGTACATTGCAACCGAATTCGTTGCTGCAATGCCAAAGAGGGAAACTCCGGAGTGTACAGAGGGGTATGAGGGCTTTTTCCACCTAATTGGAATGAAAGGTTCGGTGGAAGAGACTACATTGACCTATATCATCCGCGACCATGACCGTCAGTGCTTTGAACAGCGCAAGTCTTTTATCATTGAAATGGTGGCTCGCTTGAATGAGAAATATGGCGACGGTACGGTGGTGGCAGAGGTGAATGACCAATATTACAATATGCGTGAGATGGTGGAACCGGTTATGCACATCATTGATTTGGCACAAGAGGCGATGCAGGCCATCGGTGTGGAGTGTAAGGTGAAGGCTATTCGTGGTGGTACGGATGGGGCACAATTGTCGTTCAAGGGGTTGCCATGTCCTAATATTTTTGCAGGTGGTTTGAATTTCCATGGCAGACATGAGTTCTTGCCCATCCAAAGTATGGAGAAGGCGATGATGACTGTTGTAAAAATAGCAGAGTTGACTGCGGCAAGGTAGGTGGAAAAATGAGCGTTTTTCTAATATATTGTCTGTCATGTTATTATCAGCCTTGCGTGGAGAATCAAAGGCTTGGTTGAATCATCCTTGTACTAAACAATATGAAAGACATCAACTTTGGTTACATTATTATCGTATATCATTGATGAAATACAAACTTGGTGATTTATCATTAGCAGAATGGTATAGTAAGGCTGCTGATTATATTCGTCCAAAATTTCAC
>JAGBUF010000339.1 GCA_017630975.1 Paraprevotella sp.
CATTGATGGTGGTGCAGTCACTTTCATCATGGACAAGGAAGGCTTGAATCCGTCAGCAATGTCCGACTTATTGAACAAGAAGTCCGGAGTTGCAGGTATCACAGGTGTATCATCCGATATGCGCGAAGTAACAGCAGCAGCTAACGAGGGTAACAAACGTTGCCAATTGGCATTGCAGATGTATGCTTATCGCATCAAGAAATACATCGGTGCTTATGCTGCAGCAATGGGAGGTGTTGACATCATCCTCTTTACCGGTGGTGTTGGTGAAAACCAAGCAGACATGCGCGAGGCAATCTGTTCCGGTTTGGAATATTTAGGTGTAAATATTGACAAGGCTGTAAACAACACTATCCGCGGCGAAGAAGCCATCATTTCAACAGCAGATGGTAAAGTAACCGTTTGTGTCATCCCAACCGATGAGGAACTGATGATTGCTAAAGACACCATGGCATTGGTATAAAACGAGATATCATACATCATTCAGAAGCGGGAACTTACGGGTTCCCGCTTTTTATTATCCGCCCTCGCCACCTCAATATCAGCAACCGAAAATCCCATTCATTTTCAGCTTGCTCATCTACCACACCTGATTGTTTCTTCACGTAAGTATTGAGAAACAAAAAACTGCCCTTTAACCAACTAATAAATAGAGATTAAAGGGCGGCTAAATCATATTTTATTGAATTTTACTGTAATCTACTCAATTATTGTTGTAGTTTCCATACTTTCTGGTTCCAAGTTTCTCTTTCCAAATCCCTTCACGTTCAATGGCTTCTGACTCACTGATATTAATATCCAAAACCTCTAAAATACTCCATTGAAAATTATTGTCGGCATATTTGGAATCTTTTTCAATAAGCGCATTCAGAGATTTATCATCGCCATGGCCTGTTTTTGCATATGGATACCATCTTCCCCAAATTCCATTCCTATTATACGTAGAACCTACGTATTGTTTACCATTACTACAGTCCAATATTACATAAATACAATTCTTCTTCTCTAAGAAGGTCTTCCAATTAGGGTCATCTATTATTTTCTTTAGTTCAGGATAACTAACCCTTACATCTAAATATGAAGATGGTATATCAATTTCACATTTTAACAACCCTTCTTTTTCTACTTTAACAACGTTTTTTTGTTTATAGTAATATTGATGCCATGATTTTGTATTATGTCCCCATTCAATAATTAGTTTTTCTTTCAAGGAATCAAATGCATTAATAGGCTTCAAATCCAATACTATTTCCTCAGGTCCATTCTTACTTGGATAATGACCAATTATCTTATATACTCCAAGGAAACGAGAATAGTCCTTTTCTTCACCAAGGAATGAAATAAGATATTTTATTCGTTGATTAAAATGACATTTCTTCTGCTCACTTTGATACTTTATGAATAGATCATTACTATACAAATATAATGACTTTATACTTGGTATATTTGCTGGGAAAGGTTCACCAGATATTCTTAACTCCCCATTGCCTTTTCCTGTACGACAATCGGAATGGCGTATCATTTTAATTTCTCGCCTATCGGTCTTATCAAATTCTGTATCAAAACCTCCCAACCAATCTTGAATTGTTTTCTTCTCCATACTTTAGCCTATTTATACCATTGATATTCCAGACCAATCTCTTCCATTGCAAGATATTTCCAAATTTCTTTCTCATAATTTGGAGTAAACTTCGACATCAACACTTTTTGTTGGTGCTCTTCATTAGAATCGTACCAACCATTAAAATTCATTGTTCTCTCATTTATCGTTGATATTGGATATTCATGAGTATTGAGTTGAAAAAACACAGTCCCAATACGAGTCATACTATTTCTATCACAATCAGTTAAAAATAAGGAATGATTGTCAAGTATAAAGCAATAACCTTTCATAAACGCTCCCAAAGCCAATTCTGAGATAACCTTACCGTCATTAAGTCTTATCACATCCCCTGTAAAAATAGAGTTACCGTTTGAATCTTTAACCCCTGTATCAACTCCAGCATATATAACCTGCCTGGCAAATCCTCTTCCTTTACATTCATCTGCAAACACCATCTCCACGATATCCTGATTATGGAATTCATTCCATTTTTCATCGGTCTCCCATACATACATCCTACCATCTTCCAAAAAGAAACAGTTTTCTAATCCTGTATAACAGAATTCATTTGTATTACTAACATATCTAATCCTCATGGTCGGTAGATGTTCCCCTATACCTGCTCCAATCTCATATAAATATTTCTTACATAGTCTATTCAGAGCCTCCTCAGTTATTACTTTTGGGGATTCTTCACGTTTCATTGGAATTTTACAGCCAAGTGTTATATCTATCAACATATAGGGTAACCATTCCCTCGGTATCGCAATATTGGGAATATCTATAGCCTCAGCAAAAAGAGGTGCCATTTCACTATCTTTGAAACCAGCGATGCCACAACCAACACGCGTTAAAAGGAATCGCTGCATTGGATGTTTTTTTGCATAATTTAAAAAATCTTCCACATATGGACGAATAACATCCAAACCTCCAGGCATAGTAGTAATGGAATAACAACGACCGGTTGGTCCTTCACCTACCCCCCACTCAGCTCCAAACTCATTATAAGCTATACGAGCCGCTCCACCTCCGTGAGTCCCTTGAAGATTACTACCAAATACAAAAACCTCACATTTTGAAAGTTCGGTGATGTTGGATGGCGAAAAATGATGATTTACTCTTTTTATTTTCATCGTTTCTTAAATTAGTACTTACGGCCGACTGTCCCCTTCAATGTAATTCTCAAGGTAGAGATGAGTACCATCAAACACGGCATAGGTGAATTGCGAAATCCAATCGCCAATAATCATCACTCTGCTGGTACGACTCAACATCAAATCCAATTCAATATGACGATGACCGAAAATAAAATAATTGATTTCAGGGTGATTCTTCAAATACTCTTTAGCATACTGCACCAAGAACTCTCTGTCCTCACCCATATAAGGTGGATCTCCTCCTTGAAGCGTATGTTTCACCCTGCTATGGGCTGCCCAACGCAAGCCGAATGCCATTGCCCAACGGGGATGAATACAAGAAAACAATTGACGACAGATACGATTGCGGAATACTGATCGTAAGAAACGGAACTTGGGATCTGGGTCGCCCAATCCATCGCCATGCGACAACATGAAAATCTTATCGCCCATTTCCACTGTCTCCGGTTCGGTATGAAGAATGACGCCACATTCCTTTACTAAATAATCGGTACACCATATATCATGATTTCCGATAAAGAAATGGACCTCTACCCCATTATCTGTCAATTCGGCAATTTTCCCCAAGAGACGGACATATCCTCTCGGCACCACCATCTTGTATTCATACCAAAAATCAAAGATGTCACCCAGCAGATAGACTGCCGATGCCTTGTCCTTGATGTCATCCAGGAAACGCACTAACCGTCGTTCGCGTGTCCGGTCATGTGGCAACGAGCGACAGCCCAAATGGGCATCGGAAAGAAAATATACGTTCTTCATCTTACAAAAATCCTAATTCCATTTTTGCCTCCTCGGTCATCATGTCCTTGTCCCATTCAGGTTCAAAGACGAGATTTACCTCCACTGACTTTACCTGTTCTATGCTCTCCAACTTCTGACGCACATCTTCAACAATAAAATCTGCAGCCGGACAGTTAGGAGCTGTCAGCGTCATATCTACATTCAGTGTGTAATCATCTGCTAAATCTATCTTGTATATCAATCCCAAGTCATACACATTAACCGGTATCTCTGGGTCGTACACCGTCTTCAACATCTCTATTACCCTCTCCTCAATCTGAACTTTTTCTTCCATATATTTTTAATGTGTCTTTTTATTATAATCTACCTTCCTCGCAATAACTATAAAATCCAGCGTCGGTCACGATGACATGGTCGAGCAAACGAATACCCATCATCTTACAAGAATTACTCAATCTGTCCGTCAGTCTATCATCTTCGGCACTAGGGTGCAAACTCCCTGACGGATGGTTGTGACAAAGTGCCAACACCGTAGCACGCTTCAACAAGGCCTCACGAATAATCAATCGAATGTCCACCGCAGTCTCCGTTAACCCTCCCCTACTGACAAGCAGATGTCCAAGGATCTTGCATGCTTGATTCATCAGCAATACATAACATTCCTCATGGGGCAAGTCCTGCATCTTAGGGTGGAAATAATTGAACAGGTCAACACTGGAATGAATTTCCTTACGTTCTGATATCGGTTCTTCAGAACGACGACGTGCCAACTCACATGCCGCTAAAATGGTAACTGCCTTTGCTTCACCTAATCCTTTGTAGCGTTTTGTTTTCTTCTTTTTGCCTGTCGCCTCATCCATCACATCTATTTCGCTCATCAATTCATCCAACGAACGACGCCCCAAGGTCTTCAAACTATTACCACAATCGGCAAGCACCCGTTGCATCAGTTCTACCGCTGTTTCGTCGGTAGTTCCGGAGCCTATCAATATGGCCAACAACTCAGCATTGCTTAAAGCAGATGGTCCTTTGGCCATCAGTTTCTCTCTCGGACGATCTTCAGCCGCCTGTTGCTTTATGTTTAATCTCAATGCGGACATACTTTATTTATAAAAGTTTTTTTCAAAGGCTGAAAACTCATCACGTCCACACAAACAGCGCAACCACCATGCTCGCAAAAAGCCTGTTCCATATCCAATCAACTGCACAAACGATGCCGCAATGGCCAAGACTCCTACCTTAACACTGCGATACGACAACGCTGCATCAATCCATATCAATAAAGAGAACAATAACAATGGTATAAGCGGAGCCCATGATAAAAGATGAAACAATGACTCATATTGTATCAATCCCGGCATTTCAGGGGCATACACATAGCCATGTGTCATTTGAAAAACCCATGTTGAACCTATCCATCCCACCAACAGCGCCAACGTCAAGATGAAGCCCCCTACTGTAAACACGGCAGGCAACAAATGCACCAACTTCATGGAACCGGGATGTCGCTTGTGAAGGTTGATGCGTGCGATACCTGAATTATGAACTTGACGGAAAAACTTTTTCAAATCGGTACGCCGTTTGTGCCATACCCATGCCTCAGGGAACAGACGACACGAACAGCCTTCTTTAAAGATTCGAATACTGAAATCGACATCCTCGCCAAAACGCATTTTAGAAAAGCCACCCAATCTTTTATAAACATCAGCACGGATGCCCATATTGAACGAACGAGGATAAAACTTATCCATTTTTTTCTTTCCGCCACGAATACCACCGGTAGTAAAAAATGACGTCATGGAATAGCTGATGGCCTTCTGTATCTTTGTAAAGGAATCATGCGCACGGTCCGGTCCACCGAAAGCATCCGTCGGCATACGGTTCAATTCGTTCTCAACTTCTTGCAAATAAGTTGGCGGTAGTACACAATCTGAATCCAATACAATAAGAAATTCTCCTCTACTGCGTTCCGCCCCATAATTTCGTGTTTGCCCCGGTCCGGAGTTCTGTTTCTCAAAATACTTTACTGATATTTTATCCACATAACGCTCCACCACCTCACGACAAGGAAGGGTTGAACCATCCTCCACAACAATCACCTCAAAATCAGTAAAAGTTTGTTCTGTCAAACTGGAAAGCAATTCATCCACCTCATCTGGTCGGTTATATACGGGTATAATCAGAGAATATGTCATCAC
>JAGBUF010000340.1 GCA_017630975.1 Paraprevotella sp.
AAAAAAGAAAAACATGAAACTGAGGTCAAAAAACATTCTATGGTTGCTTACTGTCTTTTTTATCACAGGAAACAGTATGGCGCAACGCATTGATTTGGAGGCTTGGCAAAATGCCACCTCGGAATCCCCCTATGATGTAACACATTTTTTGCAGAATCCAAGTGGGACAGAAAATTTCGGGTGGAACCGTAATCATTCTGACGCCGCAGCCGGTTACAACAAGCACAACACAGAGTTTGCTTCATCTGTTTACAACAACACCGGTATCGAGTCATGGTATTGGTCACCGGTTAAGAATGCTGACTTGATTTGGCAGGATGTTGAAGGGCTGTTGGCAGGAACTTACCGCATCACCGCTTTTGTCGTAGCACAAATTTATAACAACACCTCTACTAAAGGACAATGTGGAAGAGGTTCTTATCTATTTGCCGGAGATGCACAAGCAAATATCACATCTAATAAATGGCAGAAAATGTCTGTCACCACCACTATTGGAAAGAATGAAACATTAAGAATTGGTATCAAGAGCGATGGAAGCAACGAAAATGATTGGGTGAGCATTGCCGGTGTCAAAGTTGAATGTATCGAATTTGCCGGATTCGGAACACTAACTCCTATCTCTTTAGATGAAAAGTTTGATGTCAGTGTTGCACGCCAATTTGAAATGGCAGATGTCGTTCTGATGCGCACCTTATCCTCTTCTGACTACACAACACTTTACTTGCCCTTTGACATGAGCAAGGAACTATGTAACAAATATTTCAGTGAAGTTCTACTTGTTACTGATGCAAAAGCTAAAGATACTGATGAATTAGAACTCATTACATCTATAAGCGAAACCATTAAAGCAAACACCCCCTATTTGGTAAAAGGAAAAAGTAGCGGAAGAGTTCGTATTGAGGTCAGTCCTGCTGCCATTACCCCATCTGAATCCATGACAAAGATATTGCCAAGCGGCTTACAGTTGACCGGAACATATAGAAACCACGAATGATTAGATGAGCATTTCCAAATCTCAGGAAATAAGTGCATGAAACGTCATAGTAGTCCGGCACACATCAAAGGTTATAGTTTCTACATTTCAAATAACAAATAACAACCACGATATGAAAAGAATAATTATAGCACTTTTTTCGGTTTTCATGATTCTTCCCTGTAGTGCACAGGGACGGAAAGTCAATATAGACCGTCAATGGAAATTCTGTTATGGTTCGCACCAAGAAGCCATTTCCCCCGAATTTGATGACACCGCCTGGAGAACATTAGATTTACCACACGATTGGAGTGTTGAGACCGATGCTGCCACTGCGGCAGGAAACAACATCGGACCATTCTCAAAGAATAGTACTGAAGGATCTGCCAGCGGACAAACAGTAGGTGGAGAAGGCTGGTACAGAAAAACCTTTACTTTGAGCGAGGAAGATTTAAAAGGTAAAATCAGTCTTTATTTTGAAGGTGCATATTACCATACACACATTTACCTGAATGGACGATATATATACTTTAACCCCTACGGATACTCATCTTTCCGTTTCGATATTACCGATCACGTATTACCTGCCGGCGAAGAAAATACGCTAAGTGTCTGCGTTAAGAATGAAGGCAAGAATACGCGTTGGTACGCAGGAAGCGGTATCTATCGCCATGTATGGCTCATCAAAACTGCCAACGTACATATGAACGATTGGGATACTTACATTGAATCCGTAAGTGAGAACGTAAACGTCAGCAGTAGAATCTACAACGAAAACCACAACCAACAAACAGTCAACTTTGTTACAGAGATTTACGACAAGGACCATCAACTCGTGACTTCCAAGACAACTGATGCTAAAGTAATTGAAGCCGGTGAGGAAGTTAGTGTATCATTAGACCTAAACGTGAACAACCCGGAAAGATGGAGTCCTGAAACTCCATACTTATATACAGCAGTAATGAAAGTAACTGATGACGAAGGTAAGACCATTGACCAATACTGCACCAAATTCGGCATACGCTCAATTGAGTTTAGTGCTGACAAAGGTTTTTTGTTAAATGGAATTCCTACATTACTAAGAGGAGGATGTGTTCACCACGATAACGGTCTGTTGGGTGCTGCTTCATTCGATAGGGCTGAAGAACGTCGCTTACAAATCTTAAAAGACAATGGTTTCAACGCTGTGAGATGTTCTCACAACATTCCTTCAGAGCACTTCCTTCATGCATGCGACAGCATCGGACTGATGGTCATTGACGAAGCATTTGACCACTGGCTCGTTGCAAAGAACCCTAACGACTATCACAATTTCTTTACTGAATTTTCCGATCGCGATCTTCAAGTCATGCTGCGTCGCGATCGCAATCATCCGTCTATCATCATGTGGAGTATTGGCAATGAAGTACCTGGACGTATTGAACCGGAGGGTATGGCCGCAGCCGAACGTTTAAGGAAAATGGTGAAGAAATATGACACCACACGTCCGGTCACCGCTGCCATTTGCGATTGGGACAATCCGTGGCACTCATGGGAAGACGAAACTGCCAAAGCATTCAACAGCCTTGATGTCGGGGGTTATAATTACTTATATAATAAATACGAAAGCGACCATAGCAAGTACCCCAATAGAATCATGTACGGTGCAGAGAGTTATGCTAAGCATGCCTCACAGAATTGGGACTTAGTTGAAAAGCATCCTTATGTTATTGGCGACTTTATCTGGACCGCCATGGACTATGTAGGTGAGGCCGGTATTGGTAGTGCATCCATAAGAAAGAGTGGAAATCAAAGTCAATTCCAGGATTGGCCATGGTTCAATGGCTGGTGTGGCGACATCGATCTCATCGGACAAAAGAAACCACAAAGTTATTATCGTGATGTTGTATGGCGTTTAGCTCCTATCACCATGGCCGTAGAACGCCCTATTCCATCGGGATATTACCAAAGTATATCCAACTGGGGATGGCAGCTGGAGCAACAAAGCTGGACCTTCAACGACTTGACTGAAAAAGATATTATGACTGTCAACGTCTATTCTCGTTCGCCGCGTGTCAGACTCTACTTAAATGATGTATTGATGGACGAGAAAGCTACGAGCAATACATATTGGGCTGGATTCTACATACCCTACCGACCGGGAGTATTGAAAGCGGTTGAGTTTGATGGAACAAAAGAAGGCGCAAGTTTCATCCTTGAGACGACTTCGTCGGACGCTGCCATCCGACTTTCTGCGGACCGGAAAGAAATCCGTTCCGATAACACAGACCTTAGTTATATCACAATAGAATTGATAGACGAGAAAGGGCGCGTTATTACATCCAACTCCGAACGTAAGATAAATATTACCGTAGAAGGAGAAGGTTCATTGCTGGCTGCCGGTAACGCATCTCCTACTGACATGGAAAGTTTCCGTTCAGAGAATCCGAAGCTTTATAACGGAAGAGCACTGGCTATCGTAAAAAGTTCTGAAACCGAAGGCGAAATCACACTTAAAGTCAGCTCCGAAGGGTTGGCAGATGCGTTCATCACCATCAAAACCGGAAAGAACATTCAAGGAGGGTCTGCTATCACAGAACAAAAGGGCAATAAGAATATTGCCTACAGTATCAATGATGGACAATTGACTGTGTACGGAACAAACAATTATAACCTTTTTAACATCGCCGGCTCTCTCCTGCCGAAGGGCCAAGTGTTAAATAAGGGGCTTTACATATTAAAGGCAGGATCAGATGTTGAGAAAATTCTGATTAGATAGTACAAAAAAGGACAAAGCCGTTTTGGTGCGGCTTTGTCCTTCATCTATAACCATTCTATTATAATTTCACACGCACGCGGTTACCATTATAATCAACAGACTTCTCAGCTCCTCCCATCACCTTAACATTGAACTTACGTTGCTGCAGCATACCAGGGAAGTCTCCTTTACGCTTGTCTATAGTAAGTGTCTTACTCTTGTCGTTCCACTTGAAAGTAATGGTTGAGTACATACCCTTTTGATAATTATAGTTATCACCTTCATCCTCATAGAGCGTAAACTCAGCATCGGCTCCGGGATAAACTTTAATATCCATATTGTCCCACGCTTTTTCAGCTACATATTGTACTTCGGGACCTACAGGAACAATAGACCCTTCCTTGACAAACAAAGGCATATAAGCAAGAGGAGCATTAACTTTTATACTCTGCCCACCTTCATATACATCATTGGTCCAGTAATCATACCATTTGCATCCCATCGGCAAATACACCTCATACTTTTTCATCTCGTTCCAGTCAACAGGACGATACAATTCACCGGTTTCCTCATTCTTATTCCATCCAGACATTTCATTGGTGTGGATGATACGTTCTTGCGTATATAAAGGATGTACCACAGGGCACACCAGGAAATTGTGTCCATACATGTATTCATCGCTCATGTTCCATGTTTTCTTATCATGCTTGAAATCCATCATCAAAGGACGCATGAAAGAGTCATCATTTTGACTTACCTGCCATGAAAGACTATAAGTATATGGCATCAAACGATAACGCAATTTGATGGCATCAACCAATGCTTCATATACCGGTTCACCGGGTTTCCCATAATAATACAATTCACGATACACGTCTGTTCCATGACTACGCATCATCGGTGTGAAAGCACCATACTGCATCCATCTTACATAAAGTTCTTGATATTGAGGATTACGTGTAGCAGAGTTGTGCCCCTGTGTATTATAAGCCCCCGCAAAGAATCCGCCAATATCGGTATTAGTATTAGGATTCGCTGTAAGGGTATAGTTCAAGCAAATAGGTATCTGGCGACGCAAATTTTCCCATGAAGAGCCAACATCTCCACTCCATGTGTTGGCACCATAGCGTTGTTGACCTGCAAAATAACTACGGGTAAGGATGAATACACGTTTGGTAGAATCCACAGCACGTTGATGTTGGTCGACACCTCCTACGGCATAGAAGGGGAAAAGATTACGCACTGAACGCCAAGAGCCCAACGCTGTCATTTCGTCAAGATCGGAATCCTTATAATCTATGTGGTCAGGATCCGTAGAATCCATCCACCACGCATCAATACCCATCTTATGCAAACGGGTCAGGTGTTTCCAATAGATGTCACGTGCTTCTGCCGAATATACATCATAACAACGCACACCACTCATATAGTCCTTTCGCGGCGGCCAAAAACTGAGCCCACTTTGCGGCCATGTATCAAACGACATCAGAAGATCTTTCTCTTTCAATTCTTTATATTGCTTGGTTTGCACTCCAAATGAAGACCAAATAGAAATAGAGATATGTGCATTTTTTTCGTGTACCTCGTCAATCATGCGTTGAGCATTTCCGAATTCATCGTTGATGAACTCCATGGCATTCCATGTGTAGTTGGAAGCCCAATATTGCCAGTCTTGAATGATTCCATCAAAAGGCACACCCAATTCTCTGTATTTGCGAACCACTTCCAGCAATTCGTTTTGACTCTTATAACGTTCACGACTCTGATGGAAACCATAAGTCCACATCGGAAGCATCGGTACCTTACCGGTCAGATGACGCATTTCAGCAATCACTCCATCTGCATCGCCACCATAGATAAAATAATAATCTACTTCTTTTCCCACCTCACTTTCAAGCACCATTTCTCCGGCTACACCGTCATTAGGGGTTATAAAACGAGTAGGAGAATAATTGTCCCAATAGATACCATAACCTTTAATACTTTGGAATACATGCGCATAATCCTCCAGATTGCTCTGTTGCATGCTACGGTTTTCGCCACGCTGCGACATCTTACCGTTTTGCAACAGACCTACACCATAGATACCCTCATCGGCGTCCAACGCAAATGTCTGCTTTACTCTAAAATCACCCTTGTCCGGTCCCTGTTCTATCGGAGTAAATTTCGTTGATCCCTCTGTAGTTAATGCATTGCCTTTACTATCAGCAAAAGATACCAATCCATCTTTTACTGTCACTGTCAGATGAGCACTTTTGTACACTGTTGCTCCATTCTGATTCGTCACTTTCACCTTTACATTCTCCGGTTGAGCTATCACTACTAATGACTCTCTTCCCGGCTGACCATTCTGTGATTTTTCAATTCGTACGGTGCGCGAAGTATAAAATGTCACCGTTTGAGCATTCATCGTACTTACCCAAAGGCAGAGCGCTGTCGCACATACAGACTTTATTAATTTGTTTTTTACCATACTTATAGATTTTAGGGTTAATTATTCAAAACTTCTTTACACGAATATGACAATAGGGCTCATCACCCGTCTTGTTATAATAATCCTGATGATAGTCCTCTCCCAACCAAAAGCGCTCTACCGGTCTAAGGCGTGTATTTACTACATACCCATTGGAGCGCAATAGTTCGATCACGCTTTCTGCTATTTGCTTTTGCGTTTCATCAAAATAAAATATCTCACTGCGATATTGTGGACCGATATCAGGACCTATACCATCGGTCTGCGCAGGGTCATGAATTTCAAAGAACACCTTACACAAATCCTCATAGCTAACCATTTCCGCATCATATTCCACAAGAACAGCCTCCACATGATGTGTCAGATGGGCCTTCACATCTGCATATACCGGGCACTCTTCCGGACCTCCTATATAACCTACTTTTGTATCTAACACTCCGTTGACACGCTGCAATTGGTATTGTACGCCCCAGAAACAACCGGCTGCAAATATCGCTTGTCCTTTTTTCATTGTAGATCTGTTTTTCCCGTTGAAAATATTACTATTTCTTACCTCTCATAACCTTTTCCGACCATCTTTTCAGTCGTTTGTACTCTTTCTTCGTCAAACGCATGAACGAACCATGCTGTGGTGCCTCTACTCCTTCTATCGTGACAGGAGAATGGAAATTCTGCAGATTCTCGTCTGCTTGACAAATACGATACTGCCTAGGTCTCGTAGAATACTGAATATATGCCACACGCCATGTACTGTCACCTATCAGTTGAAAGGCAGAACACCCTTCACATTTAAGTTTACCCTCAAAATGCACATAGTCGGTTTCACTCTTTATTTTGTACGGACCTGTCAGACAATCAGATTCGGCCGCAAAGATTCCGGGTGTACCACCTTCTTTTTTAATCAACATATGATACTTCCCATCACTCGCAACATAATTGATGTCTGCGTCGATAGTGGCATATCCCCAATCGAACATCAAACGGGGTTTCGTCAAGGTCGTAAAACTATGGTCGGCATACGAGTAATACATACGGTCATACTTCTCTTCGTCGGGATTCCATAAAGAATAGTATATCATATAACCACCCTTTGTCCCGTCAGGCCATACATACGAAGGGTCCCAAAATATTTGTGGAGCCCATACGCGTTTGATTGTACTATAATCATGATACACATCAGGAGAGTCCGGGTCTGAGAAAATCTCACTGCCCTTTCGGAAGTCAAATGCAACGGACGTCCAATTGATAAGGTCATCACTGCGCAACAAGTCTATACCATAATTGAACCAAGATCGGCTCTTACGATTACTCATATCGGTTGTAACCATCAAATAGCCCTTTCCATCGAACGTCCGACAGATATAAGCATCACGCGCTCCCCCTTCAATGGGCGATAATTTCTCTACGTCATAAATAGGTTCACCACCTATCAAGTCTTCATAATGCAAACCATCACGACTCAATGCGTATGCTGTCCATTCTCCTCGTCCACTCATGTGACAATAAAGATAGCCATAGTTGCCCTTCTGAAAATTCTGTGCTTGTAATGCAGCTACAAAAAACAGGAATAAAAAGAATAATTTGTTTTTCATGATATAAAAAAGCTGTCGTCAAGGCAGAAGCCCAACGACAGCATAATTTGTTACACGTTTATTTCTTGCACACAGGCCAAGGTTTGATTTGTTTGAAGAAATCATTACCCTTGTTATCTACTAAAATAAATGCAGGGAAGTCCTCCACCTCAATCTTCCAAATAGCTTCCATTCCGAGTTCCGGATATTCAACACATTCAATACTCTTGATATTGTTTTGTGCCAAGATGGCTGCAGGACCACCAATAGAACCCAAATAGAAACCGCCATGTTTCTGACAAGCATCAGTCACAGCCTGACTACGGTTACCTTTCGCCAACATAATCATGCTACCGCCATGGCTCTGGAATAAATCCACATAAGAATCCATACGACCTGCAGTTGTAGGACCCATTGAACCGCAAGCCATACCAGTCGGTGTCTTGGCAGGTCCGGCATAATAAATAGGATGATCCTTGATGTATTGTGGCAAGTCCTCACCGTTATCCAAACGTTCTTTCAATTTCGCATGTGCGATATCGCGACCTACGATAATCGTTCCATTCAATGACAAACGAGTAGATACCGGATACTTATCCAACTCTTTCAAAATATCAGACATCGGTTGGTTCAGGTTGATTTTCACAGCATCACCCTCACCTGCTTCGCGCAATTCTACCGGAATCAACTCACCGGGATTGGAGTCCAATTTCTCAATCCAAATACCATCCTTATTGATTTTGCATTTGATGTTGCGGTCAGCTGAACATGATACGCCCAAACCCACCGGGCAAGAAGCGCCATGACGAGGTAAGCGAACAATGCGAACATCGTGTGCCATATATTTTCCACCGAACTGTGCACCCAAACCTATCTTGTGTGCCTCTTCAAGCACTTGCTTTTCCAATTCTACATCGCGGAATGCACGTCCAGTTTCATCGCCGGTAGTAGGTAGGTTGTCATAGTAATGGGTAGATGCCAGTTTCACTGTCAATAGGTTTCTCTCAGCAGAAGTACCACCAACGACAAAAGCAATATGGTACGGAGGACAAGCCGCTGTACCCAAACTCTTCATCTTCTCAATCATAAAAGGCACCAATGTTGCAGGATTTAAGATTGCTTTTGTCTCCTGATACAAATAGGTTTTATTGGCTGAGCCACCACCCTTTGTCACACAAAGGAAGTGATATTCCATACCCTCCGTTGCCTCAATATCGATTTGTGCCGGTAAGTTACATTTGGTATTGACCTCATCATACATGGTCAGAGGCGCATTCTGACTATAACGTAAATTCTCTTCGGTGTAGGTCTTGTAAACACCTTTCGCCAAGGCTTCTTCATCACAGAAACCTGTCCATACTTGCTGACCTTTTTCTCCATGAATAATTGCGGTACCTGTATCTTGACACAAAGGTAATTTTCCCTTTACGGAAATTTCCGCATTACGCAAGAATGTCAAAGCCACATATTTATCATTTTCACTTGCCTCCGGGTCATTGAGAATCTTAGCCACTTGCTCGTTGTGCGCACGGCGCAACATAAACGACACATCGCGGAATGCTGCATTGGCCATCATCGTTAATCCTTCGGGAGCTACCTTCAAAATAGGGTGTCCTTCAAACTCGCTGACAGACACATGGTCCTTGGTCAGCAAATAATATTCCGTATCGTCCTTACCTAACTGGAACATCGGAGCATACTTAAATTCCGGAACGTTTGCCATAATCTTTCTGTTTTTTATTAATTATTTATACGATTATTATATTCTTTACACAAATTACAATTGAATCAATACATTCTAGCACCTTTCTCACAATAAGGGCAAAATAGATGAAAATGATAATCTTTTCTATTACAATATTGACAATCCCCTTGTATGGGAGCTGTGATTCCCCTATGATGGATATGAGCGCCTTTGATTGTAGCTTGTCCTGTCGGATCAACACCTGTACCTCCACAGTTTTTGCATGTAGTATTATTTTTTATACTTTTATCGTTTGCATTATCATTACTACCACCATCAACAGTAGGTTTCCTAAAACCTTTTGAATCTATTATATATCCATCAGGTGTATAAAAAGCATCCCTTACAAATACGAATCCAGGAGTTTCGGCGTCACATACCAAACAGATACCCTTCCCACTGCATGTTTTACAAACACCCGCAATACACATACATGGATTATAATAATTACCAATAACAATAGCTCCTCGTCCTCTACATGCACTACAAATTTTTGTACCATGACATACTGGACATGCATGAGTTCCCCTACAATTGCCACAACGATTATATGTTTTTGCATATATCACACCGTTTTCATACTTATGATATTTGGTAAAAGTCGAACCTCCGTATGAATATTTAGTCCAACTACTCCCTTTTGGAGCTGATATCATATCGTAGTCTTTATTTTTATTATTGTGAGTCCCACCATTTCTACTCTGACTAGGTGGTCCATAGTATTTAACTTGCGCCACCATTACTAGAGAGTAGAAAAATAAGAAATAGAAAGAAAGTTTTCTCATATTGTTCATTATTAACTCTATAATTCTTCGTTATTTGGTTATTCTTCATCGTATTTCTCAAACAAGAAGTCGTTGTAGGGGTACTTTTGCACGTGCAATTCACGCACCTTGTCATAAAGTACTTTTTTCAGCCCCTCCAAATTGGTCTTTTCTCTAGCCGAAATAAAAATACAATTATCGTTACGACGTGCCATCCAAGTTTTCATCAGATCATCCAAAGAAATATTTTCCTTACCTGCAGGCGTCAAGTCATCCTCATCTTTCTCCACCCAACTATAGGCGTCCACTTTGTTGAATACAATCATGCTCGGCTTGTCATTGCATTTCAAGTCAGCCAATGTACGCTCCACCACCTGTATCTGATCTTCAAAATCGGGATGTGCTATATCAACAACATGAAGCAACAAATCCGCCTCACGCACTTCATCCAACGTGCTTTTGAAAGAATCCACCAAATCCGTCGGTAATTTACGGATAAACCCTACGGTGTCAGATAACAAGAAAGGGAGATTGTCAATAATAACTTTTCGCACTGTAGTATCAAGTGTTGCAAAGAGTTTATTTTCTGCAAACACTTCGCTCTTGGAAAGAAGATTCATCAACGTACTTTTACCCACGTTGGTATACCCCACCAGTGCCACGCGAATCATGCGACCGCGATTGCTTCGTTGTGTCGTTTTTTGGCGGTCAATTTCTGCCAATCGTTGTTTCAACAATGACATACGGTTCAAAATAATACGGCGGTCCATTTCCA
>JAGBUF010000341.1 GCA_017630975.1 Paraprevotella sp.
GAGTTGATAGGCTTTGTAGAGAGTCCCGGTTATTATTTTGAGATGGACGACAGCATTCATCGCAGTCATTTGGACCTGTTGATGATGGTACAGGGTTGGCGTCGTTACGAATGGCGTAAGATGGCGGATGTGGAACGTTTCGATTTGCCTTATCTGCCTGAAAAATTCCAGACATTGATGGGCAGTGTTCATAATACGTATTCGTTGTATGTTGATAACAATTTTGGTGACAGTGTGATTATCAATCCTCTTAAGGCAGAGGAACCAATCAATTTCTATACAACGGAAATTTGCGATTGGCGTTATCGTGAGAAAAGATTACAGCATCTTTATGGGATGTATATCAGTGAGATGAAGAAAGATGTGAATGTGATATTTTCATTTTCTCAAGGTAGTAGTGTCATGGATTTAAATCAAAAGACATTGGGCGGGGTGTTCTATCTGCAAACACCTAAATTTTATGACCAATGTATGCTGTTTATGAGTGCCGGAAGTAATACGATGCAAAGGAATAAAAACTTTATGGATGAGACGGCTTATCCGGCTTATTATGTAAAGTTACATCACTTTTATCCGAATTTTGTTAAACCATATAGTTTTTACCAAGATATTTCTGTCATTAACAATAGGTATGATAGCGAAGAAGACGAAGTGGCGAATCATTCCGCCACCTTTACCAATCGCTATCTTTCGACAGTAACAGTAAGAAGTAAAAAAAGTGGGTTGAGGAAGTTTGACAGGACTAAACCGGTAGCAGTTCTGGATGCCTACGAGGCATATAATATGATAACTGATTTGGGAATGAATGGAGGAAAACATGATTGGCGGACTTTTTCTCAACAAATAGCAGTAGCATTGGTGGCTGATATGGGAACGACCAGACGCTATTTTATACAAGAACGTTTTGACGGTGTACCATTAAATTTAAAATCCAATAGAGGGGTGGATTTTCGAATTGCCGATGCGGAGGTTAAAGATAGTCGACCGGTAGTGCAGATTGAAGTTCCTCGTGAAAGCAATTATAGTTCTTCAACTCAGCATTTGAACAAATATCATCTGTTGAAGTATTTGGATAATATTTATATCTATACCGATTATGCTCCTCGTGATGAGGGCAGTTGGAAATACAGTCAGGACAATCAGCCGGAAGTAGTTGTAGATTACCGATTGATTCCCAATGACGGCTATCAACATACGTTCCGCGATCGTCGTATCATTCTGAAAGGTTACTCTGTTTGTGATGACTTTTACAGTCCTGATTACAGTCAAAAACCGCTTCCTGAGGTGAAGGACTATCGTCGCACGTTATTGTGGATGCCGAACGTCCGATTTGACCCAAGCGGTCAGGCTGTTGTCCGTCTTTACAATAACAGTAAGCCGTCAGTTCTGAGCATAGAAGCAGAGGGTATAACCGTCAATGGCGATGCGGTGGTGTATAAGGCGGAATAAATTCGTTATCATAGTGCAATACTTCAATGCTACGTCAGACTCTTTTGTGTTAGGATTGAAACTTATTCAAAACTTTAAAAAGAAGATTTAGAAGATGTTGGAAAAGTACGATATTGAGACAATAGACATCGAGAATGTAGAATATGAGGTAGCGGACTTAAAAAATGTATTTAACACATATATGGAAAGAAATAATTAAAATCACTTTGTTTTAAAGTGTGAACTTACTATTTTTGTATAGATATAGCGAGGACATAATGCATATCATATCTTGTGTGAGAAAACATCATAGACTTTTTGTAAATTTAATTGTTCATACAATATGATTGACCGTACATTGGATAATAATTTAGACTTAGATGTTGTCTATACGTCTATTCGAGATTGCGGCTTTTCTGAAAGAACAATTGATTTGATAGATAACTATACAAAAGACATAATCAATGGAAAAACAAACCTTGCTCAATTCAATCAACAGGAGCATGCAGGTCTCTGCCGCGCAGGTGAGATACTCATCGGGGCGTATATCGTATGCGACTACGCGAGAACAAGCCTTGAGGCAAGTACAGATACTAGAACAGGCAAAACAAACCCAGCGAATTGGGAAATAGATGAACTACAAGAAAAAATGGTTCAACAATGGGCTATAGCTAAAAACATATGGTCTGCTACTGCTGAACAAGACATTGAATCAGAATATGGTTCAATGATAGCCAAGGGTGCGGAGGCTAAAGTTTTTTATAAAGATAATGATACTTCTGTTATCAAACTTCGTACGTCCATTTACTCAACTTTAGGTAGAGCTTTGGAATCTATCATATTGCATAACGCTCTTTTCCCAGAAACCGCAATGAATGTAATTGCTTTCACACGTGATTCTGACGGGTTGTTTCGTTCAATATTGACACAACCATATATAGGGTGCAAACGATTGGCAGCAAAACATGAAATAGACGAAATGGTCCAGCTAAAAGGGTTTAAGGATAATTATAGTGGACAAGGTGTTAATTATATTGGAGAAAGATTGTACTTAGAAGATATGCACCCCGCAAATGTTTTTATTGATATAATTTCAGATAAAGCCGTTTGCATTGATTGTATAGTGAAATTCATTAGAGCATAATTTGAAAAACGGCATCGTATAATTTGAACGCTTATATCTTTATTGCACGGAAATATTCAAGTGCGCATGATATTCCCTCGCTTAATCGTGTTCATAGTTTAAATCGCTGTGCCTTGAACCTTCAATGATGTCAAACTTAATTGACGAACGAAGCATGCGTAGAGTGGCAAAGTTTACTATGATTTTACCTTTTAAGGAAGAATAATTTTTAATCAATCCTTATTCGTTTGGGGTTGAGTTTTTATATATTGTTTTTTATTTCATTATATACCTTAATGATATTTGTTAAATAACAAACCAATCAATTTATTTCAATACACCACAAGTCACCATCGTAACACATCGGCGCTAATACGACAGCGATTGTCTCAGGACGACGCACAGAGGGGATATGTGGTATTGCCTTTCGTCTTCGAAATATGCATCGATGCATGGTAGTACGAATGGGATTGTGATGGCTTTTGTAGTTCTTTTTGAGCATAGAGGCAGAGGGTATAACCGTCAATGGCGATGCGGTGGTGTATAAGGCGGAATAAACTCACAAATTTTAAAAATATTTCATGTATTTAGAGTGATTTCAGAAAAATGCGAATATTCGTATCAATATATTCAGACCGTTATAACTTGTTTATCAGTAAGATAACTTGTTTGTGAGAGAATGAAAATGCTAACTCTTTTCTTTTGATGTAATAGGAGAACGTCGCTAATTTTGCACTTGTATTATTAACTTTTAAAATCAATTAAAATGAAATTAACTTATTTATTTTCTACATTTGCACTATTAGTAAGCGGATTAGTAATAAGTTATTATTTGAATTAAGATAATGAAATGAAAGTAATAGCATGTTTATGTCTCTTCATATTATACTCTTTTTGTCTCAAGAGTAGTCAAAACGATGTCGATTCCCTTTACCGCAAGGTAAAGGGTTTCGGCATTGGTCTGCCTCAGGAGAAGGTGTATTTGCATTTGGACAATACGTGTTATTTCGTAGGCGATACGATATGGTACAAAGGTTACGTGACACGTAGTGACAAGGGGACACTGACCGACTTGAGCAAGATACTCTATGTAGAGTTGCTTACTCCTGATGGCTTTCTGGTGGAGCGTCAGCAGTTGGAGATGCCCGACGGTACGGCACACGGAGCTTTTGTCTTGACCGATTCTTTGTATGCCGGCTATTATGAACTGCGAGCCTATACTCGTTGGATGTTGAATTTCGGGTTAAATGAGTATCCGCATATAAAGTCAAGTGAAGAAAAATTCTTTACTAAAAAGATGGGTAAAGAATTTTTTAGAGATTTTGATAAATTATATGGTCGCGTATTTCCTGTTTATGATAAGCCGGACACAATGGGTATATATATAAAGGATATGACACGCAGACCTATGCGCCGTTATTTTAAGGAGCGAAAAGGCAAACCTGAACTATCTCTTAAATTCTTCCCTGAAGGCGGAACGTTGATAGAGGGTACGACTTGTCGTGTGGCATACGAGTTGAACAGTGATGAGGGAGAACACCTTGATGCGGAACTCATTATAACAGACAGGCATGGCAACGAGATATTACGTAGCAGTACCGCTCACAGAGGTCGTGGAGTATTTACACTCCCAAAAGTATCAGGCAACTATCAAGCCCGTTTTCGCTATAAGGAATATGATTATGAGTTTAAATTACCGGAATCGGAACATGAGGGCATCAGTCTGATAGCAGAACAAAAAGACAGTACATTGACGGTACGCTTGGAACGCACTGAACACCTAAACATTTTTCCCGGTGGTTTGGCACTGCACGTAATGAATGGTGGCGTATCCAAGTACTTTGCTCATATCGATTATGGAAAATCCGATAGTGTGCGCATAAACATCCCCTTGTCCCAATTGCCAACGGGAGTAAACCAATTGACCGTTCATGACGGAGAGGGTAGAATCTATGCCGACCGTTTAGTTTTTGTTCGCCATGCCGAACTTGCGACAACGACGTTACAGATTGAAGGCTTAAAGAACCAATACGCCCCATACGAAGAGATAGAATTAAAGTTATCCCTAAATGATACATCAGCAATAACCAATAGTCATGTTTCCTTGTCCGTTCGCGACCGTTCGACGGATGAGCCAAGTCACGATGACGGAACGATACTGACGGAGATGTTGTTGGGTAGTGAGTTGAAAGGCTTTGTAGAGAGTCCCGGTTATTACTTTGAGATGGACGACAGCATTCATCGCAAACATTTAGACCTATTGATGATGGTACAAGGTTGGCGTCGTTATGAATGGCGTAAGATGGCTGATGTGGAGCGTTTTGATTTGCCTTATCTGCCTGAAAAATTCCAGACGATTGGTGGGTGTGTTAATAAACATAGGGAAAATTATGATATAGATTTCAAGAAAGCCAGTAACTTGAAAAATGAAGTAAACGTGTGGGCAATGTTCGCACAAGGCAAGGATGTTTATGAATTGATGCAACCAACAAATGGAGGCACATTCTATTTCCGTATTCCGAAAATATATGGTTCTTATACTTTATTTTTGTCGGCAGCCAAGCAAACGCAAGGTATTGATTATATCATCAAAAGACGTCAGAAAAATTTTATGGATGAAGAGGCGTATTCTGACTTTTATGTGAAGTTGGATAATTTTTATCCATTTTATGCAAAACCATATAATTACTATCAAGATTCGGCTCCCGAGAGAATATTCCATGAAGGTGATGATGGTTCTTCAGTACATGATTTCATGAATAGAACATTAGAGACTGTTGTTATCAAGAGTAAACGTAGCGGCTTGCGCAGATATGATAAATCAAAACCGGCTATGGTGATAGATGCATACGAGGCATACAATATGTTACAAGATTATGGTATATTTTCTGCGCCGATGGAGGATTTAACTATAGAAATATTGCCATCACTGATATCACAACTTTATGTTGGTGATATGAATTTGTATCGTTCCTATTTTGTTCAAGTACGTTACAATGGAAGACCTTATATAACAAAAGAAGGAGGTTATACATTCTCTATAAATATAAATAAAGACAATAAGTTAATGAGCAGATTAGACAAATGTTATATCTATACTGATTATTGTCCGCGAGAGCAAGGCAGTTGGAAATATCAGCAAGACAATCAGCCGGAAGTGATAATAGATTTAAGGACTTATCCAAATGATGGCTATTATCCGATATGTCGCGACCGCCGTATCATTCTGAAGGGTTACTCTGTTTGTGATGACTTTTACAGTCCTGATTACAGTCAAAAACTGCTTCCTGAGGTGAAGGACTATCGTCGCACGTTATTGTGGATGCCCAGCGTCCGATTCAATCAAAACGGTCAGGCAATAGTCCGCCTATATAACAATAGTAAACCATCTGTACTGAGTATAGAAGCAGAGGGTATAACCGTCAATGGCGATGCGGTGGTGTATAAGGCGGAATAAATTCATTATTTTTCAATTTTCTTCCCATTTTTCAATTCCGTTGATGAAATTGCGAATATTCGCATTGATGTTCGCAAGGTTCTATTGCTTGTTAATCAGTGAGATAACCTATTTTTAAGAAGGTGTAAATGCGAATAAAATTCTTTGGAATTTGGATAGTAAGAACCTAACTTTGCCATGTGACTTTTAAATTATTATTTATTAAAAATGAAAAAAATGAAAAGAATTTATTTACTTAGTACATTCGCATTGATGTTATGTGGCGTTATGATTTGGAGTTGTTCACAAGAAGAAACTGAAAACATAGGAAAGGTTTATAGGTATTCTCCGGAGGAGATATCTAAATTGCGGTCAATGGCAGAGGAGTATGGAATACCAGAAGTGCGATTTATAACAGAATCGGAAGCAGAATTGCCAACTATGGATGAGATGAAAGAGGCATTTATGATAATTGCAAGTATAAATATGTCGGCATGTTCAGATGTTGAATTGGTTGATAAAAACGAAGAAAAAATGGTATTTAGAACAAAAATTTCATCTGGACATAGAATTCTAAAACGTGCTGCAGAGACAAATGTTGTCGGTTTTGATGCCAGTAAATTTGTATCTTGCTTAGGTACCAATCTATGGTTGACTGTTACTGTTTCAGTTTCAGAGACAACAATGAAACCAGGACAATTAAATCCATATCCGGAAAGAACGATTTCAGTCAATGCAAGTTTGGAGTTACCTGAGATATATAAAATGAGAGGTTATTATATTCAAAATGAAAAAACACATTGGTCAAATGGTAATCCTGATATAGTAAATATAGAATATACTTGTGATATATGTTTGTCCCAAATAGTATTAATAGGGAATCAGTGGATAGAAAGAAAAACAGTTGAGGAAAGTTTTTCAGAAATGATAGATGTATATATTAGGTAGGATATTGAGATTTGTAGCTGTAATAGCAGTTTTTTTCTTGAGTAATACAATTATTGCTCAAGAAAAAAACATGCAATTACCTCATCAAGAAAAAGTTTATCTACATTTCGATCAAGGAGGTTATTACCTAAATGAGACGATGTGGTACAAAGCCTATGTTTTGGATGAGAGTAATAGATTAACGGATATAAGTAAAGTATTATATGTGGAATTGGTTTCACCAGAAGGATGTGTAATTAAAACAAATAAACATCCGATAGAAAGTGGAATGTGTGATGGCTGTTTTTATTTAGATAGTGTTTATTTATCTGGTTTTTTTGAGGTTCGTGCATATACTCGTTATATGAGGAATTTTGGTGAAGATAATTATTTTACGAGAGTTTTTCCTATATATGATCAGGTAAATAATGGTCATTATTTCTATAAAACGATGTATGAACGGAATAGAGAAGAGCGATTGTTGAAAAGATGGGAGAAAAAGATGCATTATAAGGAGCAAAAGGATAAAGATTTAGAGCAGAAAATTTCAACGATTGAATCTAATGTTGATGTTTATAATCGTAAGTTTACTTCTCGTTTAATTACCTGTACCAAATTACCCGGAAATATTAGTGCCGGAGAGAAAATATCTCTATTGTTTGAAGCCCCTCCCAATAGCTGTTTTTCTTTGTCAATTACCGATTTAAGTACGAATATACATTCCAATATAGACTATGATATAGTGCATCATTTGTATATGGATAATCGTTGGGTGAAACGTAGTTGGTATGCTATTAAAGAATTTAAATCTCCAAAATCTTTCTATTTTTTACCGGAGAAAGGTATCACAATAGATGGAAAACTTTTTAGACGAAAGATTTTTGGAATTAAGAAACCATATGGGGCTATAAATGTGAATATAGATTTAGTAACGGATAGTTTGACATATAGAGGAAAAGTACAAACATTTGAGGATGGCTATTGGGCTTTTGAATTGGACCAATTATATGGAAATTATTGTGCTTCATTATCTGTGATGACTGCTGATGATATTATATTGTCAGTAGACAAATGGTTCTCTCCTGAAGCCCGACAGTACAATGATATTGAAAAAATGTCTATGACAATGAAAGAAGATACTGCTATAATGAATGAGGATAATGATAAAGTAGTTTCTGAGGTTTAATTAAATGAAGTACATGTGAATGCTTTCAAGGATAACTTTTTCAGATATGCTCACGTATCATTGTTACATATACCATTTGTAGAGTTGATGGAACGAATATGGGATGATGGATATAAAGAAATGTATGGTGTACGAGATGTGGGTGATTATTTATTTTCATATTTGGGTTATCCACCGGGGTGTGCGAGAGGAATATATGTTGATGACTATCCAGGTGATTCAGAAATGCCAATGATGATGCAAAATACACCGAAATTGGATTTTAATACGGATTTGCCTGATGATATCCGTGAGATTGTGGTTCGTGTAGATTCATTAACATGTCTTTTTTATGATTATAAACCTCCATTGCATGTTTTAGAACAAATTGGTATGAATTCGAAAGAATCTAAAAATGCCGCAAGACAATACTATAATCATTATTTTACAAATGATAAAAGTACCCTATATAGGTGGAATTATAATAATGGTGATTCAGAACATATCCGTTATGTTGTATGTTTTATTAAAGAACCAAATGATAGTAAGTTAATCATGAAGAGAAACAGTCCGACAAGAAGATGGACATATATACGTGGATATACTATACCGCAATGTTTTCCACATGTAGATTATAGTCTTTCAAGTGATAAACTCTCAAATGATTTTCGTCGTACGTTATATTGGAATCCGACCGTTCGCACAGATTCCACCGGTATTGCCAAAGTTGAATTTTATAATAATTCCACTTGTAAGGAGTTGCATATATCTGCTGAAGGAATAGGTGGTGACATGCACCCCATTATTTACAAAAGCGAGTAAGTTTATGACAATAAAATGAAAATGCGAATATTCGTATCAATACATTCTGACCGTTACAACTTGTTTATCAGTAAAATAACTTGTTTTTGAGAGAATGAAAATGCGAACTTTTTTCTTTGGTTTTATCTGTTGCATTACTTATTTTTGCAAAAACATGAGTTTAATTTCGGTTTATATAGATTAAGATATGGCAAAGGAGCATGTTTTAATTAAGTTCTTGACAAGAATATTTTTACCATTGATTATATCATGAAATCATAGTTAAACCTAAATAATATTATTATGAAAAAGATTGCTTTGTTAATGTTGGTCGGATGGATGCTGTACTCACAAACTTTTGCTGCTCATACTTTTGAAAAAGGAAATTTAAAGTTTACGGTATTGGAACAGAGCCGAGAAGAGTCACAAGCAGATTCTGTCGTTAAGGTGTCAAGTATAGACCGATTGACAGCACTTTCGGCATCACTATTTGGCAAAGTACTGACCATACCGGGTTATGTTGAGCATAACGGTTGTAAGTATCAAGTCCGAAAAGTGGATGACGAGGCATTCAGCCATTGTGATTATATTGAGGATATTATTATAGAAGAAGGAGTGGAGGAAATAGGAGAAGCGGCATTTTCGCATTGTTTTGGTTTAAAATCCTTATCTCTGCCGTCCACAGTAAATCATATTGATTTATCATCTTTCACTATGTGCACCAATTTGGAAGTGATTACAGTGGCAAAGGAAAATAAATTCTTTGATTCACGCGAAAATTGTAATGCTCTTATTGAAACAGCTGAAAACGAATTGATTTTAGGATGTCAAACTACAGTGATTCCTAATAGCGTCACTAGCATTGGGGAACTGGCGTTCAGTGGTTGCGTTTATCTTACCAATATCATCATTCCCGAGGGTGTGGAAAAGATCGGTGAATGTGCATTCTTTGATTGTGTGAGTCTTAAACGGATAGATTTTCCTTCAACTTTAACCAGTTTAGGACAAGGCACTTTCTCCGGATGTAGCGCCTTAAAGAGCATTGATATTCCGGAAAATGTGAATAAGATTGAAGGACATCTGTTCAATGGGTGCTTATCCCTTACCACTATTAACGTGGATAAGAAAAATCAGGTTTATGACTCACGTCAAGGATGTAATGCCATCATAGAAACAACTAATAACCGACTCATCTCTGCTTGTTCCACAACAAGAGTGCCTAAAGGGGTAGAAGAAATAGGAGAGTTGGCTTTTAGAGGTGTTGTTCTTACTCAAATAGAGATTCCGGAAAGTGTAAACAGAATACATGAAAGAGCATTTAATGGAAGTGAGATTCTGAGCGCAAAAATAGACAAGAACAATTCTGTTTATTATATGCCAGATGGCAGTAATACGCTCATTGAAAAAGCGACCAAACGATTAGCGGTTGCCTTTCATAATCCGACCATTACTGATGATGTAGAGATTATTGGCAAGTATGCTTTCTCGCATTGCAGATTACCTCGTATAATGGTAATTCCTGAAGGAGTTAAGGAGATAGAAGAGAATGCCTTTAGTTTTACTACAGGTATTGCGAACGTTTTCTTCCCGAAATCAATGGAACAAATCGGTCGTTCTGCATTTGCCTACAGCACGATTTATACATTAGACTTCAAAAGTCCATTAAAAGAGGTAGAGTCCTATACTTCCAAGAGATGTCACAATTTGCAAGTTGTCAGTATGCCTGAGGGTACTGAGGCTATACGAAGTGGGGCGTTTGCCGGTTGCCAGCGATTGTGTTCAGTAACGTTGCCCAATAGTCTGAAAGATGTAGATAAGCATGCGTTCGTTGGTACTCCATGTAATGATGCAGTCCGGCGATACCTTGAATCACGCTAAAACGTATGATGAATATAAGGGTAGTGCATTGGTTGTCA
>JAGBUF010000342.1 GCA_017630975.1 Paraprevotella sp.
GAAACGTTCGCCATACTGACAACCCGCCACTTCCTGAAGTATCACAGCCATCTTCTCTTGATCAATCACATTACTTGTGGCTGTCATATAAGCCTTACTATCTTTATAATATACCGACGCATAAACACCTTTGATAGCATCCGTCAGCATCTTCATTCGTTCGTCCATATTTTCAACGAATGGTATCATATAGGTAGAATAGATTCCGGCAAAAGGCTGATAGTGCGCATCTTCAAGTAAAGAAGATGAACGAATAGCAATAGGCTGACGAACCACCTCCAGGAATTTACTCAAATCCTCCATCAATTGTTCCGGCAGTTGGGCTTGAAGGAATGTTCTGAGAATCTCCTCATCCGGAATATCCGACAACGCCGTCTGGTAGAGTTCATTATCATCCATAAACTCATCAAAAACATCAGTACACAGCACCACAGTCTTGGGTATCATCACCTGTGCATTGTCATATCCGTTCAAATCAGGATGCTGCTTGATGATATGGTCCAGGAACGCTAAACCACGTCCCTTTCCTCCCAACGAACCTTCACCTATACGGGCAAAGTTACTGAACCTGTCAAACCGTTCACGATGGAACACCGCCACGACACCCTGATTTTTCATGCGCCGATAACTCACAATGGCATCATAGATAATCTGACGGTGCGCATCAACATCCTGCAACGAATCCCATGTGATATGCTTTAGGAATTCAGAGATAGGAAACAATGCTCTTGAACACAACCAACGGGACACATTGTTTCGCGTAATATGATACAAGAGCGACTCTTTAGGCAGACTGAAAATATTGTCCTGCAAGTCTTTCAAGTTCTTGATGCGCGCCACCTCTTCCATCGTTTCGGGATTTTTAAAAATAAAATCACCAAAACCGAAATACTTTCTGACCAATCGTCGCAAGTCAACACCTATTTTTTTGGAATTCTTATCAATGAATTTCGCACCACATCGCTCTGCCCACTCCTGCTTATTCTCCTCAGAAGATTCCATAATCAAGGGCACAAATTCGTCCTCCGAACGTATGGCCGACAACAGTTCATAACCCGCCATTTCGTCTGTTTCTCCATTGCGCGGGAAACGGCAATCGCTGATCACCCCTAACGTATTACCTTTGTAACGACTATACAGTTCCCACGCCTCCTCATAATTACGAGCCAATACAATCTTTGGGCGTCCCCTCATTCGTAACGTCTCCAACTGTGCATTAAGCGCCTCTGTAGCAAATTCCAAACTCTGCTGAAGGACGAAACGATATAAGATGGGAAGAATGGACGAATAGAAACGAATGGAGTCCTCTACCAGGAGAATCATCTGAACACCCGCTGCTACATCATTCTCCAAATTCATCTTGTCCTCTATCAACTTAATGATAGACAACAACAAGTCGGTATTTCCCAACCAACAGAAGACATAATCGAAAATAGAATAATCCATCTTCTCCATACTCCGACGAATGCCATGACTGAAGGGTGTCAGCATGACAAACGGAATCGTAGGGTGCTCGGTCTTTATCCTTTTAGAGATTTCAAATACATCTTTGTTGTCCGCTCCCGGCATACAAATAATCAAGTCGAACGACGTGCGTTCCAACTCCTCCTTTGCTTCTTCGAATGATGCTACCTGAAAAAAACGGGGCGGATAACGCAACCCCAACTTGACATACTCATCAAATATCTTCTCATCCACACGCCCATCATCCTCTAACATAAAAGCATCGTATGGATTTGCTATCAATAGCACATTAAAGATGCGCCGTTTCATCAAATCGACGAACGACGTATCCCTCAAAAGCGGACATTCACTGTTATTTCCTGTCATGGTCTTTCAATGTTCATAATACATTAAACAAATAAACACAAAAAACGGAAGACAAGCAAGACTAACATAAAAAAATATCGGCATGAATACTATAAAACGCACTCATGCCGATACCTCATTATAAATCTATCACTAAACCACTCCTTGTGCCATCATCGCTTTTGCCACTTTCATGAACCCGGCAATGTTTGCTCCTTTCACATAGTTGACATAGCCATTGGGTTCCGTACCATATTTCACACATTGTTCATGAATGTTGTGCATGATGGCATGAAGTTTGGCATCCACCTCATCGGCACTCCAACTCAGGTGCATTGCATTCTGACTCATCTCAAGTCCGGAAGTTGCTACCCCACCGGCATTGACAGCCTTACCGGGGGCGTACAACAATTGATGCTCAACAAACAAGTCAATGGCTTCCGGTGTACAACCCATATTGGAAATCTCACCAACACAAAGCACACCATTTTCTATCAAACACTTAGCATCATCACCGTTCAACTCGTTTTGTGTGGCACACGGCAGCGCTATGTCACATGACACTTCCCATGGTTTACGTCCCGGAACAAATATGGCTTCAGGAAACATCTCCGCATAAGGGCTACAAATGTCATTCCCACTTGCCCGCAGTTCCAACATGTAATCAATCTTCTCACCGCTAACTCCTTGCTCATCGTAAATATAGCCATCAGGACCGGATATGGTAATCACCTTGGCACCCATTTCGTTCGCCTTCTTGGCTGCTCCCCATGCCACATTGCCAAAACCACTTATCGCTACGCGCTTACCTTTAATATCCATACCTTTGCCGGCCAACATCTCCTTAACGAAATAAAGACCGCCGAAACCAGTCGCTTCAGGAAGCATCAACGAACCGCCAAACTCCAATCCCTTACCCGTCAATACACCACTCCAATCCCTTGTCAACTTCTTGTACTGACCAAAGAGATAACCCACTTCACGAGCCCCCACTCCTATATCTCCGGCAGGTATGTCAACTTCCGGACCGATATAACGATACAACTCATTCATGAACGACTGACAGAATCGCATAATCTCCGCATCACTCTTTCCGCGTGGAGAGAAATCCGAACCTCCCTTTCCACCACCCATGGGCAATGTAGTAAGTGCATTCTTGAAAGTCTGTTCAAAAGCCAGAAACTTCAGAATAGACAAATTGACAGATGCATGAAAGCGCAAACCACCCTTGTACGGCCCAATTGCACTGTTGAACTGCACACGATAGCCAAGATTCACTTGAACTTCTCCCTTATCATCCACCCAAGGCACACGGAATA
>JAGBUF010000343.1 GCA_017630975.1 Paraprevotella sp.
AGTATGATATAAAATGAGTAAAAAAGGCTTATTGGCAGTCAGTCCATTGGTGCTATTCGCATTGTTTTATTTGCTGACAAGTGTGATTATCGGGGATTTTTATAAAGTTCCGATTACCATCGCTTTTCTGCTTACGTCGATTTATGCAATAGCCATCACCCGTGGAATGAATCTTGATAGTCGTATCAAACTGTTTTCACAAGGCGCAGCAGAACCCAATATGATGCTGATGATATGGATATTTATCCTTGCAGGTGCCTTTGCTTCAACAGCGCAGGCAATGGGTGCCATTAATGAAACGGTCAATCTGGCATTGACATTGTTACCCGACAATCTGCTTTTGGGAGGGATTTTTATTGCTGCCTGTTTCATCTCCCTCTCCATCGGAACGTCTGTTGGCACAGTTGTTGCACTGACACCTTTGGCTGCCGGAATTGCAGCAGAAACAACTGTTCAGTTACCTTTGATGATAGCCATCGTAGTGGGTGGTGCTTTTTTTGGTGACAACCTCTCATTCATATCCGATACCACCATAGCTGCAACGAGGACACAAGGTTGTAGGTTAAGCGATAAGTTCAAGGTCAACTCACAGATTGTTATTCCCGCAGCTATAGTCGCTTTACTGATATATATAGTAATAGGGTTTCATGTGAATGCTCCGCAGGATGTTCCTGATGTCAATTGGTTGAAAGTGTTACCCTACCTTGTGGTGTTAGTAACAGCCGTATGTGGAGTGAATGTTTTATTGGTACTGGTCATCGGAATTTTGCTGAGTTCTTTTATTGGTATCTTAACCGGTGCATTTGACTTTTTCGGATGTATCCGGGAAATGGGTAATGGAGTCATCAACATGGGCGAATTGATTATTATTACCATGTTGGCAGGAGGACTCATGCAACTGATACGTCATAATGGTGGTATCCAATATATCCTCCATCTCTTGACCCGACGAGTCAAGTCAAAACGCATGGCTGAATTAAGCATTGCCGCTTTGGTTAGTTTAGTGAATCTCTGTACTGCAAACAATACTGTCACCATCATCACAGTGGGTCCTTTGGCTAATGATATTGCTAATAGATATGGTGTAGATAAACGAAAGAGTGCAAGTATTTTGGATACATTCTCCTGTTTTGCGCAAGGCATCATTCCTTATGGTGCACAGTTGTTGATGGCTGCAGGATTAGCGGCTATTAATCCCGTTTCAATTGTACCCTATTTGTATTATCCATTTATAATGGGTAGTTTTGCATTGTTAAGTATTATCTTCCGTTTCCCTCGTAAATATTCATGAGAAGAATGGTTATAACCCTATAAAAATAGAAAAATGATAGAATTGATTCAAAAATATTTCCCTTCGCTCACACCTTTGCAAGTGGAACGTTTCAAGATGCTGGATGCCTTATATCATGATTGGAATGCCAAAATCAATGTGATATCCCGAAAAGATATAGACAATCTTTATGATCATCATGTACTTCATTCATTGGCTATAGCACAGATGATAGATTTTAAGGAAGGTTCGAAGATTATGGATTTAGGTACAGGGGGCGGTTTTCCGGGTATTCCTTTGGCCATAATGTTTCCGGATTGTCATTTCCATCTGGTAGACAGTATTGGTAAGAAAATCAAGGTGTGTATGGAGGTGGCAAAAGCTTTGGACTTGGATAATGTCACCTTCCGCCATTGTCGTGCAGAAGAAGAAAAAGGAAAATTTGATTTTGTGGTCAGCAGAGCTGTAATGCCCTTGATGGATTTGATTAAGATTATCCGTAAGAACATCGATACTCAACAGAAGAACGCCCTTCCAAATGGTTTGATTTGTTTGAAAGGTGGAGAATTGGAAAGAGAGACACTCCCGGTGAAGAATACTACTGTATTGACTTCGATCAGCGACTTCTTTACAGAAGAATTTTTCGAGACGAAGAAAGTGGTTTATGTACAACTTTAATCTTTCTACTGATGATGACCATTAAGTGTTTGCCGATGAATATGTTGGATGAGAATTGTTATATCATCCATGATGACACCTGCGAGGCGATTATTATAGACTGTGGTGCATTGACATCTACAGACGAACAAAACCTAAAAGATTATGTTTGCCGGCACAATTTGAAAGTGACACATCATCTATGTACCCATATGCATTACGACCATTGTTTCGGTACTGCTTTTTTATGGAACGAATATGGAGTGGCTCCTGAGTTCGCTATTGCTGATGAAGGATTGTACAGAGGCGAACATGATGCTATCTTCGGTGGTTTACGTGATCATATGCGTAAAGCTCATTTGCCTGCACCTGCCCGTTATCTTTCAGATGGGGATATCGTGTCATTCGGTCATCATTCACTGAAGGTCTTGGCAACACCTGGACACACACCGGGCGGAATCAGTTTTTACTGCGAGGAAGAAAAGGTTGTTTTTGTAGGTGATACCTTGTTTTATTGTAGTGTGGGACGTTCTGATTTCCCAGGAGGGTCTTTTGATGCTCTGTACACGAGTATCCATGAAAAATTATTCACGCTTCCTGAAGATACCCGTATCTGTAGTGGTCATGGTCTACAGACAGATGTGGCATTTGAAATGCAACATAACCCTTACGTTCGTTAATTTCCTATTTGGGAAACCTACCCCGATTTTTTATTGTGCAAAAAAATACTCTCTTCTGACTCACGTCTGAAGAGAGTAATAACACAAACACAAAATAAAACACGACAAAACTAATTCCTTTCTAATCTGTTTTGTGATTCAAAACGTAAACCATCATTATATTCACATACATGAGACTTATCAGGATTAGAAAGCAATCCGCGTAAAAACGCTTTTATCTTTATTACATTATTCCTTTTTCACGTAAAACGCACTGCCATTTCCATGCGGATGCCAATACGTCTTCCATTGGAGTGTCTGCCTTCCAGCCCAATACTTTGTTGGCTTTGTCTACATTACCCCATACTTGCTCAATGTCACCGGCACGGCGACCTACTATTTGGTAGTTCAGTTTCACACCGGTTGCCTTTTCAAATGCGTTGATTAACTCCAAAACTGACGTACCCTTTCCTGTACCGATGTTGAACACCTCAACTGCCTATTCGGCCTTGCCTTCAAGGATGCGAGTCATGGCGCAAACATGTGCTTTTGCCAAGTCTACCACATAGATGTAGTCGCGGATACATGAACCGTCCGGTGTTGAATAGTCATCACCGAATACGCTCAGTTTCTCGCGGATACCGATAGCAGTTTGAGTTAGGAAAGGAATTAAGTTTTGAGGTACGCCTAATGGCAACTCTCCGATATGTGCTGTTGGGTGTGCACCAATAGGATTGAAATATCTCAAGATGATGGATTTGATAGGACTGCCACTCTTGACAGTGTCTACGATAATTTCTTCGTTGATTTGCTTAGTGTTACCATAAGGACTTTCTGCAGTTTTGATGGGTGTCTCTTCAGTAGCAGGTAATACGTCCGGTTGTCCATATACTGTGCAAGACGAAGAGAAGATGATACCTTTTACATTGTATTTAGGCATCAAGTCCAACAGGTTAATCAACGATACGATATTGTTGTGGTAGTACAACAACGGTTTCTGAACGCTCTCGCCTACAGCCTTGCTCGCTGCGAAATGGATGATACCGCAAATATTAGGATATTTTTTGAAAAC
>JAGBUF010000344.1 GCA_017630975.1 Paraprevotella sp.
ACCTTTGCTATAATATACCGTATAAAGTTATTAACAAAACGGTTAAGTTATCAACAATTTAACGTTTCTCTTGCTGTCAAATAAAGCAAAAGAGAAGATTATACGTTATTTTTGTAAAAACAAAAGTGCTATATATGGGAAAGATAATAGCTTTAGCAAATCAAAAGGGAGGTGTAGGAAAAACTACCACTTCTATGAACTTGGCTGCATCATTGGCAACATTAGACAAAAAGGTATTATTAATTGATGCTGACCCTCAAGCTAACGCCTCTTCTGGATTAGGTGTTGACGTTTCGGAAATCGAACATTCTATCTACGAATGTATTATTGACCAAATAGACGTCCATGATGCCATCTACACAACAGATATAGAAGGATTAGACATCATTCCTTCACACATAGACTTGGTAGGTGCCGAAATTGAGATGCTTAACCTGCAACAACGGGAAAAGATGATGAGCAATATTTTAAAGCCCCTAAAGAATGAGTATGATTATATTTTGATTGACTGCTCGCCATCTTTAGGTTTGATTACAGTCAATGCTCTGACAGCTTCGGATTCTGTTATTATCCCGGTACAATGCGAATATTTCGCACTTGAAGGAATCAGCAAACTATTGAACACCATTAAAATCATCAAGTCAAGACTGAATCCATCCTTGGAAATTGAAGGTTTTCTGCTCACTATGTATGACAGTCGCCTGAAACTGGCCAACCAGATTTATGACGAAGTAAAAAGGCATTTTCAGGAACTGGTATTTAAAACCGTTATTCAACGAAACGTCAGACTGAGTGAGGCTCCAAGTCATGGACTACCTGTTATCCTGTATGATACAGATTCTACCGGAGCAAAGAACCACTTGGCATTGGCACAAGAAATCATTCAAAAAGACAACAAATAAGTATGGCTGTACACAAGAAATATCCGGCATTGGGACGTGGCTTGGACGCTCTGATTTCCACTAAAGAAATTCAAACAGACGGTTCTTCCACTATTAAAGAAATAGATCTGAACAAGATTCTGCCTAACCCCAACCAACCACGACGTGATTTCGATGAGGAGAGTTTACGTGAGCTTTCTGACTCTATTGCTGAAATCGGAATCGTACAACCCATCACATTACGAAAGATGGACGATGGAACTTTCCAGATTATTGCCGGAGAACGACGTTGGAGAGCATCAAAACAAGCCGGCAAACAATCCATTCCTGCATACATCCGTACCGCAGACGATGAGAATGTTATGGAAATGGCTCTCATTGAGAACATTCAACGAGAGGATTTGAACTCCGTTGAAATTGCTTTGGCCTACCAACATTTGCTGGAACAATACCATCTGACACAGGAAAAGCTCAGCGAAAGGATTGGCAAGAATCGTACAACCATTACCAATTATTTGCGTCTACTCCGTCTTCCCGCCCAAGTACAAGTGGCATTGCAGAAAAAGGAGATAGACATGGGACATGCCAGAGCATTGCTCTCTTTGGATAATCCTGCATTACAAATAAAGGTTTATAAAGAAATTGTTCGGGAGGGGTTATCTGTTAGAAAAGTGGAGGAAATGGTAAAGCGCCTCAATGAAGGATCAGATCAAGATTCCCAAAAGCGAACAGCAAAGAAAGAAGTTCTTTCCAAGGAGTACAAAATGCTGAAAGACAGTCTTTCCAAATTCTTCCGCACAAAAGTACAATTCACTTGTTCTGAAAAAGGAAAAGGAAAAATCAGCATACCTTTTTCCAACGAAGAAGAGTTGGAACATATTGTAGAACTTTTTGACCGACTGAAAAATTGAAAAAGCTCAACCTGAAATATAAACAATTCATCATCCTATTTTGTATGGTTCTCCTACAAAACGGGATGAATCTTGTTTATGGACAGAGCTACGTTTCCATTGATAGTCTAACGCAGGCAAAAGAGGAAGTTATGTTGCCAGACACTCTTCTCTCCTCCCCCGCCATCTCAGATACCATCGTTATAGACACCACCTCAATCGGTCTCAAAAGCGACTCATTACTAAGCAAATTCCCCATCACACAAAAACGATTTGTTCCCAATTCGCAACGGGCACTTTGGCTCTCGTTGGTTTTTCCGGGGGCGGGACAAGTCTACAACCGCAAACTGTGGAAAATACCCATCGTATACGGAGGTTTTTTGGGTTGCTTGTATGCATTAACATGGAACAACCAGATGCTGAACGACTATTCTCAAGCATATCTTGACATCATGGACGACGACCCCAACACCAAAAGCTACATGAACATGCTGCCCATGAATTACAATATTGAAGGAAAGGAAAACCAGTTCAAGGACATTTTCAAGAACAAGAAAAATTATTACCGAAAATATCGTGACATGAGTATATTTGCCATGATTGGAGTCTACCTCCTATCGGTTGTTGATGCCTACGTTGACGCTGAACTTTCTTCCTTCGATATTTCCAAGGATTTGGGCTTAACCATAGAACCCGCAGTATTTAACAACAGCCATAGCCGCAATTCTACTGTGGGTGTACAATGTAAATTAAACTTCTAAGACATGACCAAGAAATTATTTTTGTTTGCCATATTACTGCAGTTATCATTCCAATTATGCGCACAAACCGATATTACCGTGCATGACGACAATACCGGAAAAGATGAAGTGATTGAGCTTCCTGAAGGGATGATATATGAAACAGACCGTCTTCTCAATGAATGGAATGCCAAGAACTACCTAATGAATGATATCAATTGCGAAAGTTCAAGCGAAAATCCACAATACAGCAAAGAGGAATATATCTCACGCCTTAGCAGACTTCCCAATATCATAGAAATGCCTTACAATGACGTTGTCAGAAAACTCATTGACTATTATTGCACAAAACTGCGTAAATCCGTATCATACATGTTGGGAGCCAATAATTTCTACGTTCCTATTTTTGAGGAAGCCTTAGAAAGTTATCAGGTCCCATTGGAACTTAAATATTTACCGATTATTGAATCTGCACTGAATCCCGGTGCTACATCTCGTGCCGGAGCCGCCGGACTATGGCAATTCATGGTTAAAACCGGGAAAATCTACGGTCTGACAGTCAATAGTTTGATTGACGAACGTCGTGACCCCATCAAATCCTCATATGCAGCAGCCAGATATTTAAAAGATTTATATAATATATTCAACGATTGGACTCTCGCCATTGCAGCATATAATTGCGGACCGGCAAATGTCAATAAAGCCATCAGAAGATCCGGGGGACAAAAGGATTATTGGCAGATTTATCCATATCTTCCCAAAGAGACAAGAGGATATGTCCCTGCTTTTATTGCAGCAAACTATGTCATGAACTACTATTGCGACCACAACATCTGTCCGATGAACATGACTCTACCGGCAAGCACCGACACCATCATGATACATCGCGACCTGCATTTTGAACAATTGGTGGCCATGTGTAATGTAAAAGAAGAAGAGGTGAAAGCGCTAAATCCGCAATACAGAACCGGACTCATTCCCGGTGCAAAGGAAAGTTGCATTTTACGTTTACCGACTCACAGCATCAGCGCATTTATTGCTGCCGGAGACTCTGTGTACAAATACAAGTCAGACGAGCTATTTACCAATCGCAAAGAAACTAAGGTCAATGAAACAAAATCCGGTTCTTCCGGTTCTAAATATGTCACTATCCGAAAAGGCGACAGTTTATCCACCATTGCGGCACGCAACAGGACTACCGTTGCCAAACTCAGAAAGTTGAATGGCATAAAAGGCAATAACATTCGTGCCGGAAAGAGAATCAGAGTAAGATAAAAGTCGGTCCAATAAAAGATGTCAGAAATGGATAAGTCAAATAAAGTTCATATTGAAGAAGAGAAGTTGGTCAATGACGCTTTTCAACATTTGGTAGACACCTATCTTGCCTCCCGTCACCGCAAGAAAGTTGAAATCATCACAAAGGCTTTCAACTTTGCAAAACAAGCACACAAGGGAGTAAAACGTTTATCGGGGGAGCCATATATCATGCACCCCATTGCTGTTGCACAAATCGCATGTGAAGAAATTGGACTTGGATCCACATCTATCTGTGCAGCCCTACTGCATGATGTTGTGGAGGATACAGACTATACTGTAGAAGACATCTCTAATATATTCGGACCTAAAATAGCACAAATTGTAGATGGTTTGACAAAGATTTCCGGAGGTATCTTTGGCGATAAAGCCTCAGCACAGGCTGAATCATTCAAGAAGTTATTGTTGACCATGAGCGACGACATCCGCGTCATTCTCATCAAGATTTCCGACCGTTTGCACAATATGAGAACTTTGGGTTCTCAACAACCGAACAAACAATACAAGATTGCCGGAGAAACGCTCTATATTTATGCGCCTTTGGCCAACAGACTTGGATTGAACAAAATAAAGGAAGAACTCGAAGATTTGAGTTTCAAATATGAACATCCGGAGGAGTACCAACAAATACTCCAAAAGTTAGCAGAGACACAAGCAGAACGAGAAACGGTATTTGAGGATTTCACCCGCCCCATTCGAGAGGAATTGGATAAGATGGGACTGAAATACTCTATCAAAGCACGCATCAAGACTCCATATTCCATTTGGCGTAAGATGCAGAACAAGCATATTGAATTTGAAGAAGTTTACGATATCTTGGCGGTAAGAATCGTCTTTGAACCGGACAGAATAGAAGAAGAAATCAATGAATGTTTCCGCATATATGTATGCGCCAGTCGTATTTACAAACCGCATCCCGAACGATTACGAGATTGGTTGAACCATCCGAAAGCCAATGGTTATCAGGCGCTACACGTCACACTTATGAGCAAAAACGGACAATGGATTGAGGTCCAGATTCGCTCCACACGCATGAATGAAATGGCAGAGCAAGGGTTTGCTGCTCATTGGAAATACAAAGAAGGTGGAAAAACGACAGCCGACAGCGAGGACGAATTGGAAAGATGGTTGCATACCATCAAAGAAATTCTGGACGACCCACAGCCCAACGCTCTTGATTTCCTTGATGCTATCAAACTAAATTTATATGCCTCTGAGATTTTTGTCGTGACTCCCAAAGGAGAATTCAAGACCATGCCTGCAGATTGTACGGCTCTGGATTTTGCTTTCAGCATTCACACTTTCCTGGGTAGTCACTGTATCGGAGCAAAGGTGAACCACAAACTGGTCCCACTCAGTCACAAACTCCAAAGTGGCGATCAGGTTGAAATCCTGACTTCTAAAACACAACGCATCCAGAAAGAATGGATTAATTTTGCGACCACAGCCAAAGCAAAAGGAAAGATACAAGCCATCTTACGCCGTGAAGAAAGAGAACGACAAAAACAAGGCGAGGAAATTCTTTACGACTTCTTTGAGAAAGCAGAAATTGAGCCCAACAGCATCAATATAGACAAACTTTGCGATTTGCATCACATCAAGTTCAGAGAAGAACTATTCAGGGCCATCGGATGCAAGAATATTGTGTTAGGCGAAAATGATTTGAACGTCTTGCACAACAAAATCGCATCCAAAAACAACAGTTGGACCAGTTTCCTACCTTTCTTAAAAAAGAAACCATCAGAAAATAAAGAAGAAAGGGAGAATGAGCCTTCTAAAGAGATTCAGATTGACAAGAAAAAACCTCTCATCCTCAATGAAGAGAACATCAAGAATTACGAGATAGAGAGTTGTTGCCACCCCATACCGGGAGATGATGTTTTAGGTTATATTGACAAACAAGGACACATCCATATCCACAAACGTCAATGTCATATTGCAGATAAGCTGAAAGCCGGTGACGGTAATCGTATTTTAGCTGCGAATTGGGACCTGCACAAAACCTTGTTCTTCCCTGCCACCATCAAAATCTGTGGTATTGACAATATCGGTATTTTGCACGGCATCACCGACATACTTTCCGGAGAGATGAATATCAACATCCACAAAGTTACCATTACCACTAAAGACGGTGTATTTGAGGGTGAGATCCAACTGAATGTACATGATGTTGAGGATGTAAAGACCATCTGCGGCAAACTGAAGAAAATGAAAGGTATTGAAGAGGTAACCAGAATCGATTAACACTAATCTTAGATAAAATAAAAACAATGAAGAATATTGTAGTCTTTGCCATTGGGGTCGCCTGCACATTATTCTGCCATGCTCAAACGGAGAATCCACGTGGCATATACAAGATGACCACTCTTACAGGCAATTTAGGTGAAATCAACGCCCCTTTTGATCAGTACAAAATCTGCACAGATAGTGTTACACTTCATATACATGTTCATGGTGACAGATTTACCATCAAAAATAACGACCACCAAATATTCAATTATACCGGACCTAACCCTAAGACCCCGGAAAATAAGAGCATTTTGATATACGACAGCAACGAAAAACAATTTATGTTGAAATGGTGGAGCAACTATGAGACAGTTTATTATCCCAAGAATGATTGGTGTTTGGAAAAATATGAATCCGGAGTATACTCTGACATGGGACGTATCATTGTAGACGCTTTGACAAACACTAAGGCAAAGGACAAAGAACAACCACTCTTAGGTACATGGCGCAATTTGGGATATCTGGATGAATTGAAAAACACCAGAAAAAGCATTGCCCAACTGATAGAGCAATATCCGACAAGCAAATACGCCCACCAATATTTGGTTTATAATGAAAAGAACCTTGTTGTGATTACCCAAAACTCCGGAATGGTTCTTAGGGTAGAAAATGATGGAAAGGATGCTTTTAAGACGGGAACTATTCCACAAAGAGTGAAATGGCTGTCCAAGGATAGAATTGCAGTTGAAATCATATCCGACTACCGTCGGGATTGGAACATCTTAGAGCGTGTGACAGACGATACACCATTAAGGGATATTGCCGACTTCTACGTTCAATAATAAAAATCAGACCAAACCATCCAATTCTTTTTTCAGACTTACCAGTTCTTCACGCACTGCTTCCAAACGCTCCATAACTTCTAAGTTGCGTTCAATCTCTTCACGACTGTTTTTCAAAGCCTTTCGTGCAGCTGCCAATTTCATGCCGCGCACTTTGACCAAGTTATACACCAAGCGAATCTGATCGATATCCGCTTGCGAATATTGACGAATATTTCTGCCTGATTTTTTTGGCGAAATGGTAGGAAACTCCTTTTCCCAATATCTTAACAATGTTTCTGTCAAACCAAACATTTCTGCCACCTCGCTAATGGAGTAATAAAGTTTCAATTGTTTATTGGGATTCAGTGCCATAAATATAACCTTTAACCTTTCGTTTCCAATCAATTCCTTGCAAAAATAGGCAAAACAAGTTATCTTTGCAAAACTTTTTTAGGAAATAGAAACGTAATAATAAAAAACAATATGACTGCAAACGAAATCCGCGACTCATTCTTGAAATTCTTTGAGTCAAAAGGACATCTCATCGTACCCTCTGCCCCCATGGTAATCAAGGACGACCCGACATTGATGTTTACCAATGCCGGAATGAATCAATTCAAAGATATCATTTTGGGCAACCGCCCGGCAACCAGCAAGCGCTGTGCCGACTCACAAAAATGTCTTCGTGTAAGTGGAAAACACAATGACCTGGAAGAAGTAGGTCATGACACATATCACCACACCATGTTTGAAATGCTCGGCAACTGGAGCTTCGGTGATTATTTCAAGCAAGAGGCTATTGATTGGGCATGGGAATTTTTGGTGGATGTACTGAAGATTGACCAACGCAACCTTTACGCTACAGTCTTTGAAGGTTCAGCAGA
>JAGBUF010000345.1 GCA_017630975.1 Paraprevotella sp.
AATTGAACTATCGCAATGGTTGGTACTACATGACCTCTGCCGAAGGCGGAACTGCTGGTCCGGCTACTAGTCACATGGTGGTGTCTGCACGTTCACGTAGTCTTTACGGACCATGGGAAAATTCGCCTTACAATCCCATTGTACATACATATAGTGCGGATGAAAAATGGTGGAGCAAGGGACATGGTTCACTCATTGAAGGTCCTGATGGCCAATGGTGGATTATCTACCATGCTTATCAAAACGGAGCTTATTCATTAGGAAGACAAACTCTTATAGAACCCATTGAGTGGACAGAAGGTGGATGGTTCCGACCGGTGAAGGACTTGCCAGTAGCTACATTCCCAACCATGAATATTAGCCTTTCTGACGATTTTGCCTCACCCACACTTGGATGGCAATGGACTGGATGGAAGGAGAATATTGCTGGTGTGGCCACATTCCGAAAAGGGGCGCTGCATCTGCCCGCACGCGGGGAGTCGCCCAAGGATGGACGTGTGATGCTGATGACCGCTATGCACACGAAGTATGCCATTGAAGTGGAAGTGAATGTTGGTAAGAAGAACGAAGGAGGACTTTTACTTTATTATAACGAAAATGCGTATGCAGGACTTACTTCTGATGGCAAAACCTTCACGATACACACGGATGCTTCTACAAGTGAGCAGGTTCCCAACCGTATTGGCCGACGTTTCAATGTGCGCATAGAGAACTTCAAGGGAAAGATGAGGATTCGAGTAAGTGCCGATGGCAAGAAGTGGGAGACATTGAAACAGGATGTGGATGTATCAATGATGCACCACAATAACTATCATGGTTTTTATGCGCTTCGTCCGGCACTCTACTCTGCCCAAATGGGAGAGACCATTTTCCGGAACTTTGAATACAAAACTATTGCCCCTACAGATGAGGAATTGGGGGGATACGTCATGGTGTATCACAAGGATGCAGACCACGGATTGCACATGGCGTATAGTTGGGATGGATATGAATGGACTGCTCTCAATGATGATAAACCCATCATGACTGGTGATACGATTGCAGAGCAGAAGGGTATTCGTGATCCCTACATCTTCCGTAGTCCAGATGGCGGTTTTTGTGTGGCTATGACAGATTTGCATGTGTTCGGACAACGCGATAGTGTACGCACTACCGAGTGGGAACGTCCCAATAAATACGGATGGGGAAATAATAGGGGATTGGTATTACTCAAGTCTTTTGATTTAGTGCATTGGAAACGTACAAACCTTGATTTTACCAAATTAACCACTCCAGACCTAATCATTCGTGACTGGAAGGATGCGGGGTGTATTTGGGCACCAGAGATGAATTATGACGAGGAAGAGGACAAAATCATGATGCATTTCACTACCCGCTATATGAATGGACGAAATATTATCTACTACGTTTATATGAACGATGATTTTACGAAAATGATAAGTAAACCTGAATTCCTGTTTGGCGCGGCCAGAGATGAACGTGGTATTTTCCGTGGTCCGGCGATAGACTCCGATATTACAAAAATAGGAGATACCTATCACATGCTGATGGTACAATTTGGCTTTGTCAAACATGCAACAAGTAAAAAACTGACAGGACCGTATATACAGGACAATCTATACAAAGGCGAGACGCAACGACACGAGGCTCCCTGTGCATGGCGACTCATTGGTACGAACGATTACATGATAATGTTCGATAACTACTCGCGCGATCCTCACAACTTTGGTTTGGTGAAGACCTCGGATTTCATTGAATATACCCCAATGGGATATTTTGATGAAGAAAACTGCCGTTTTACACGCACTAATTTCTCTGAACAGAAGCATGGAGGTGTTGTCGCTGTGACAAAAGCAGAGTTGGAATACTTGATAAAGCATTGGGAATAATTAGGTAAAATACACTATATTTGCAACGTTTAAATATGTAGAACCATTGATATGAATCTGAAGAATATTGCAATCCTTTTCTGTTGCAACCTCATCCTTGGGGCGTGCCACACTCAGCCTAAGGATGAAGTAGGGACAGCCTTGGACTATTGTCATCAACAAGTTGAGCGTACGCTTACTGAGTTGAAAACAGATAAAACGGGCATTGACTACACCATGATGCCGCGCAATATTGCTGATACGACTAATGTATGGCACTTACGCAAGGCCAGCAAGGAGGAGTGGTGTGCCGGTTTCTGGCCGGG
>JAGBUF010000346.1 GCA_017630975.1 Paraprevotella sp.
CCAAATACAATGGTCAGGTGCAGGAAATCACCCCGGCGCGTTTGAAGGAAGATACAGCTGAGCGGGTACGCCTAATCACTTCCACCATCTATGACATTTTAGGTTGCAGCGGTATTATCCGTATAGACTATATCATTACCACAACAAAGAATGATGATGGTACAGAAAAAGAAAGAATCAACATGCTGGAAGTGAACACCACCCCCGGTATGACAGCCACCAGTTTCATACCGCAACAAGTTGCTGCAGCTGGTCTGCAAATGAAAGATGTGCTGACTGAAATTATTGAAAACAAACTCAACCCTTAAATCTATATCTTATGCGTACACCAGAAGAATTTGACGAGATTCGTCCTTACGATCCGGAAGAACTTCCCGGCGTATTTGAGGAGCTGATTGCTGACCCTGAATTTCAGGCCGTGGTAAAACAAGTGATGCCACAAATCCCGTTTGAAATGGCATGTCAAAAGTTGCGCATGTGCTCTACAAGCCTAGAGGTACAAAAGGCTTTTTTCTATCCTCTGATAAAAGACTTGTTAGGAAAATGCAGTAAAGGATTCACATTGAATTGCGAAAATCTCAAAGATAAAGGACACACACATACATTCATCACGAACCATCGTGACATCGTGTTGGATTCCGCCCTACTTTCTATCGGTTTAATAGACGAAGGGTTCTCCAATACCGTTGAGATAGCGATTGGTGACAACCTACTCATTCGTCCTTGGATCAAGAAGTTGGTACGCATCAACAAGTCTTTTATAGTACAACGCGCAGTGACGATGCGACAGATGTTGCTCTCCAGCGCACGCATGAGCAAGTACATGCACTATGCCATCAACGAGAAAAAAGAAAACATTTGGATTGCACAACGTGAAGGAAGAGCCAAAGACTCCAACGACCGTACACAAGACTCAATTCTCAAGATGATGTCAATGGGAGGAGAAGGGAGCATTATAGAGCGTTTGAAAGACCTACGTCTTGTTCCAATGGCATTGTCATACGAATATGACCCATGCGATTACTTGAAAGCACAAGAGTATCAACAAAAACGTGATATAGAAGGATTTAAGAAAAGTCCGCAAGATGACTTGACCAATATGCAAACCGGAATTTTCGGATACAAAGGACGCATTTGCTTCCGCATGGGAGACTGCATCAACGATTGGTTGGATACCTTGCCGGAAGACATGCCTAAGACAGAAATTTTCTCTGTCATCTCTGAGCATATTGACAAAGAAATCCATCGCAACTATGAACTTTATCCCATCAATTACGTGGCTGCTGATCAATTAAAAGGCACCCATGAGCACGCAGAACATTATACGGGTGAAGACGTCAAGAACTGTGAAAAATATATTGAAAGCAGAATAGAATTGGTACAGCTTCCTCAACCGGACAAGACATTCTTACGCGAACGACTGCTTACCATGTACGCTAACCCTGTCTTCAATAAGGATTTGGCAATGAAAGGATAATCATGCTCAAGCCCTATCTGATATGTCTCACAACACAAGGATGGTTCAAAACCGTCCTTGGTGTTGGCATAATATTCCTCCTTTTCATTAGTTGTCAAAAAGAAAACTGTGACAGCACTCCATACCCATCTCTTATCACGGAATTTGTGAATTTAAGAACAGACGAACATGGTACAGCTGTCACATTCCATAACGATCAAGGAGAAGTATTCAATATTGATAACCATATTGAAAATTTATACCCCAATGCCACCTATCGCATCGTATGCGGATATGAAGTAACAGATAAATCTACAAAAAATGCCATTATATATAAGGTGAAGAACGTTGAGGTACTGAAGGAGCAGAGTACTACACGATGTGATGCACTCAACGTTATTGCTGTATGGATGGGCGGTAACTTCATCAACTTGCATCTTAACCCAAAGACACAAGGAGAAGAACATGAATGGGGATATCATCTTGACAGAATATCCAGTAACAGAGAACAAAAGGTATACCATCTTTCACTCTTCCACAATCAGAAAGAAGACCCGACGAGTTATACGGAAGACATCTATGCCTGTATCAACTTGTCACAATTGACAGATATTCAATCAGGCGATAGTATCTATATCAGCATCCAAACCTTTGAAAAAGACAAAACGTGGTGTTTTCAATATCATTGATTGATAAAAAAGAGAGGGCTTTTGCCCTCTCTTGTACTTTTACAACGCTTGTAACATCCGTTTTAGTACTACCGTCGCTGAAATCTCACGGTTGGCAGCTTCAGGAATCACCAAACTTGTAGGCGACTCTATAACTTCGTCCGTCACAATCATATTACGACGCACCGGCAGACAATGCATAAAGAAAGCATTGTTCGTCACAGCCATGTGGGCGGCATCTACTGTCCAGCTCATATCTTTTGAAAGAATCTTTCCATAGTCTTCCGGTCTTGTCACACCCGGAC
>JAGBUF010000347.1 GCA_017630975.1 Paraprevotella sp.
AACAATGCTCCTACTAATGATGCTGCATTCTTTACACCAATTTCACATCCGCCTTTAACGACCTCAATAACATTCAGTGATTTCTTTTCCATAATAGTTGATTTTAGTTAATAATGATATAATTAAGCATCAATAATCACCTTTGTCCATCCATGCACATCCGGCTCAATGCCATATTGAATATTACGCAAATGATGATACAATTGAGTAGAAACAGGACCGGGCTTTCCATCCTTACTGATGACATAGCTTTTCTTGTTTTCCAAATCGTCAATACGTTCTATCGGACTGATGACTGCTGCTGTTCCGCAAGCTCCCGCCTCCTCAAAGGTTTCCAATTCCTCTTCAGGAATCGGTCTGCGCTCCACTTTCATACCCATATCCTCTGCCAACTGCATCAAACTCTTATTGGTGATAGAAGGCAAGATAGACGATGATTTCGGGGTAACATAGGTGTTGTTCTTGATACCAAAGAAATTGGCAGCGCCACACTCGTCAATGTATTTTTTCTCTTTTGCATCAAGATAGAACTCACAGGAATATCCTAAATCATGCGCCATTTTATTGGCTCTCAAACTGGCAGCATAGTTGCCACCCACCTTATAAATACCTGTTCCTAATGGAGCAGAGCGATCGAATTCACGGATGATAACATAAGGATTGGTAGCAAATCCACCCTTGAAATATGGACCTACCGGTGTCACGAAGATGACAAACAAATATTCGTTGGCCGGATGTACTCCTACTTGAGCACCTGTTCCAATCAGTAGCGGACGGATATAAAGTGTCGCACCACTCTCATAAGGAGGAATAAAACGTTCGTTCAAACGAACTACCTTCTCAACCATTTCCTCAAAACGTTCTGTAGGCAACTCCGGCATTAAGATGCCACGACAAGTACTTTGCAAACGTGCGGCATTCTCATCCATACGAAACACACGGACTTTACCATCAGGGCAACGATATGCCTTCAAACCCTCAAAGGCCTCTTGTCCATAATGCAGGCACGTGGCAGCCATGTGTATATTGATGGTCGCTTCAGAGCAAACCTCTATCTCTCCCCATTCACCATTGCGGTAGTAACAACGTACGTTATAATCTGTCGGCATATAACCAAATGACAAATTAGACCAGTCTATCTCTTTCATTTTATTCTGTGTATTATTATTCTAAAAGCAAAATTAAAGAAAAAAGCAAAACGTCGGTACAAAACCGTCAAGTTTATTGCTCATTAGCAATAGATTCTTCCTTTTCCATAATTTTTCCGATTTCTGATTCCACCGTAAATAATTTTTCCCTACAGTAATTCATCAGTTCCTGAGCCTCTTTCAACAAATCAGCCAAAGCGTCGATTCCCGTTTCTCTATGCTCTACCAATTGAACGATTTCTTCAATCCTTGCCATCGCACTTTCATAATTCAATACTTCTTTTTCCATATCAAATCTCTTCATTTCTTGATTCTATTTTACTACCGAATGAGTTTCACCTTCCGCCCAACGTGTCACCAGTTCGTCACCACTCTTCAACGTTGTGGCATCGCGCACCAATACACCATTACAAAAGGTCATGCTATACCCTCTGCAAAGTAGTTGCGCTGGGTCAGCAGCCGTGCACGCCTGTTGCAACATTGACATCCGATGTTTCTCTTCCCCTATCCTACCATTCAAGGCATGCACCAATCTTTGTCGGAGCAACTGCAACTGATACTCACCCTGCACCTTCCACTCTTTCTGAACGACTGTTAGGCGCAAGAAACAACGCTCCTGCCGCAACCGTTCATCATGCAACATTCTATTGCACAAATCAGCAAGCTGAACTTGCCATCCATTCAAACGTGTAACGACCTCCATTTGATGATTGATCAAGAATGCCGCAGCAGCCGTAGGTGTCTTGACTCTTGTATGCGCCACAGCATCCAATACGGTGTCATCCCGTTCATGACCTATGCCTGTAATAATGGGCAATGGGAACTGAGCGCAAGCCGCTGCCAACAAATATGTATCAAATCCGGACAGGTCGCTCGTCGCTCCTCCTCCTCGGATAATCACCACCACATCCCAACGTACCGAGTCGTTCATAATGGCATCCAACGCAGCCAAGATTGTAGGTTCTACACGTTCTCCCTGCATGACAGCAGGAAACAAACGGACATGAAAAGCCAAACCATAATCATTATGTAACAATTGGTCACAAAAATCTCCATAACCGGCAGCTCCGGGTGCAGAGATGACAGCCACATGCTTAGCAAGAACCGGTAATACCAGTTCCTTATTGTCATTGAGAATACCATCGGCACTTAAACGGTCAAGTATTTCTTTACGTTGTCGTGCCATATCCCCCAATGTGTAAGCAGGATCAATGTCTGTTACGGTAAGTGAGTAACCATACAGCTCATGAAAGGATACCGACACCTTCACCAATACTTTCATCCCTGCAGCGAATGACCTTCCTGTTTCGCGTTCAAACATGGGTTTTACCAACCGATAGATATTTGCCCATATCGTTCCGCGCGCCTTCGCTATCAAATCCCGTCCTCGTTGGTCTTTTTCAACAAACTCTAGATAACAATGTCCATTGGCACCTTCACGCACTTCACTCAGTTCCGCCTGTAGCCAATACTCATCATGGAGTACATTTTCCAAGGCACCACGTACCAACCGATTGAGTTCATATAAAGTCATTGCCTCCATGCTACTCCTGCAAATATGCTTGTAATCCTTTTTGAGAGCAGATATATGCTCCACCCACCATCCTATCACCTATATAAAATACGGCAGACTGTCCGGGCGTCACGGCTGAAGCTTTCTCTTTGAAACGAACCAACAAGAGTTCTTCTGTGGTCGCATCTGCAAACAAGTTCTTCACCTTTTGTATGGTACAGCCTATAGGACGACTGCGATAGCGGATACGTACTGACAATTCTCCACTGTTCATATCGTCCTCACCAACAAATTGGGCTTGCGACACCAGCATTCCCTCCACATTCAACTGCTCTGCATCACCCAACACCACCGTATTCTTCTCTGCATTCAAACGAAGCACATAAGCTGGCTTACCTAATGCAACACCTAAACCTTTACGCTGCCCCACAGTATAATAAGGAAATCCCTCGTGCATTCCTATCGTTCTGCCAATTTCGTCCACAAACTTTCCTTTACCTATCTTTTCGTCAATGTCGGGTACTTGCTCACGTAAGAATTCACGATAATCCTTATCTATAAAACACACCTCCATTGACTCGCCTTCCTTGGCTTTGAGTTCAAAACCTTTCCGGTCGAGGTAGGCACGCACATCATTCTTATGCATACCGCCCAAAGGAAAGATACAGCGGGCAAGCGTTTCCTGACTCAACCGCCACAAGAAATAGGACTGATCCTTTCCGGCATCCAATCCGCAACGGATATAATAACTACCGTTTTCCTTATGCACGCTCACATAATGTCCTGTCGCAATATAGTCACACCCCAATCGGTCCGCCCATTCCACGAGCATACGGAATTTGAAAGTAGGATTGCACATGACACAGGGATTAGGAGTCCTGCCTGACAAATACTCGTCAATAAAATTACGTACAACGATGTTTCTGAAATCCGCTCGTTCGTCTGCCACATAATGTTCTATGCCCAAGCGATGCGCCAAGCTCTTGGCTTCATTGATAAAGTGAGGCCATTCTTGTTCAGGAGTGGAGAAATGACATGGCAAGTCCCACACTCGCATGGTGACACCCACCACCTCATATCCTTGCTCCTGCAACATAAGGCATACCGCCGAACTGTCGATACCTCCGGACATGCCCACCAATACTCTTTTCTGTTTCATCATAATCTTCCCTCCCTCATTGTCACAACAAAAATAAACATAAAATCGTAAAACACACGAGTATAAATAGTATTCTTTAAACAATATTGAACATATTATAATTTGGTTACACCAATAAACAAATAGTGCGCCGCGAATATCCTCCGCAGCGCACACCTTATTATATTATATAGATTATCCTAAGAAACTTAGCAAGATACCGGCAGCCACAGCCGAACCGATAACTCCTGCCACATTAGGACCCATCGCATGCATCAAGAGGAAGTTACGACGGTCTTCTTTCTGACCCTCCAACTGAGATACACGCGCAGCCATAGGCACAGCACTTACTCCGGCAGAACCGATAAGTGGGTTGATTTTCTCTTTCAAGAATAGGTTCATAAATTTTGCCATGAGCACACCGCAAGCTGAGCCCACACCGAACGCAACAATACCAACGGCAAGAATACCAATGGTCTGCATATTCAAGAAAGAACTTGCCGATGCTGTTGCACCCACTGTGATGCCGAGGAAGATCACCACGATGTTGTTCAACTCGTTTTGTGCAGCCTTACTCAAACGTTCTACTACACCACATTCTTTCATCAAGTTACCCAGCATCAAACAACCAATAAGCGTTCCGGCACTCGGAACCACCAAAGTAACCACAATAGCCACCACGATGGGGAAAATGATTTTCTCCTTCTTGCTAACGGTACGCAATTGTGACATCTTAATCATTCGCTCTTTCTTCGTAGTTAAAGCACGCATGATGGGTGGTTGAATCACAGGAACCAAAGCCATGTAGCTATAAGCCGCCACAGCGATAGGACCTAACAACTCAGGTGCCAACTTGGAAGTGAGGAAAATGGCAGTAGGACCATCCGCACCACCAATAATACCGATGGAAGCAGCCTGCTCAGGTGTGAATCCGAAGAAAGACACGTCCATCTGTGTCACGATAAACGTTACAAAGATACCTATCTGGGCTGCAGCTCCCAAAAGCAAACTTTTGGGGTTTGCAATCAGCGGACCGAAATCGGTCATCGCTCCTACACCCAGGAAAATCAAACACGGATAGATACCTGCCTTTACACCTATATATAATATATCCAACAAACCACCATTCGCCATGATGTAGCCGTAGCTGTGATAATGGGGACTGTTCGGATCAAGGAACTCTTCATTCCACATCTTTGTGCTGAACATTTCTGCTCCCGGGAGGTTTGTAAGAATCATACCGAAGGCTATAGGCAAGAGCAACAAAGGCTCATATTCTTTCTTAATGGCCAGATAGAGCAAAAAACATCCGATGGCAAGCATTACAAGATTTTTCCACCCGTCGCCCATGAAGAAGCTGACAAACCCCATCTCGTTGAAGAAGTTGGTCAATCCTTCTTGCATATCGAATGCCATGACAGGCGTAGCCACACAAAGCATTAAAGCAATGAGGAAGATATTTTTAATGTTATTCTTCATAAGGATGATTCTTTTTTAATCCAACTCAACAAGTACTTGTCCACTTTGAACCTGGTCGCCCTCTTTACAAAGGATTGCTTTAACTTTTCCGGCAAATTCGGTTGTTATGCTATTCTCCATCTTCATGGCTTCCATAATCAATACAGTATCACCCACTGCTACGGTGTCGCCCACTTTAATTCCTATCTTTGTGATGGCACCGGGCAATGGTGCTGTTACCGACTTGTTCCCCACAGCAGGAGCTGCAGGAGCCGGTGCTGCGCTCGCTACAGTAGGAGCAGCAGGAGCCGGTTTAGGGTTTAAGGTCGGAGCCTCAGCAGCCACAAAGTCTGCCACCATCTCTACAAGCAAATCACCTTGATTTACGCTTTGTCCGGCGCTCACTACTACGCGCTGTACTGTTCCGTCTACCTCAGAAACGATGTCGTTAGCCATTTTCATCGCCTCTATTACAAGAAGGGTTTCGCCACGTTTCACACGTTGTCCGGCACTTACATTAACCGTCGTTACAGTTCCCGGCAGTTCACTTACCACATTTTTAGGTCCTCCGGTTTGAGGCGCTGAATGTGTGGCAGCAGCAGATTGAGGCACCTGCGCCACTGTCTGTGGTACCTCAACCTGATAGGTCTGACCATTTACAGTTACCTGCATGTGGCCGTTTCTCATATCCTCTACGGTGGCGGTATAATCAGTGCCACCAATCTTGAATTTGAATTCTTTCATTTTATGGATTTTGTTTGAAGATTAACAACTTAAAGTCTTGGATTCAACTCTGCCGACCAAGCATGCTCATGATAAGTAATGGTTAGTACACTGATTTCTGTGCTCAACTCTTCTTCGGTGTACAGATAAAGAGCCATAGCCACTGCAGCTTTGTCTTTCTCGCTTGCATCAGCTAATGATTTTTCTTGCGCATTCTGCGTAGAAGTTTTCTTCACTGCGCTTGCTCTGCTCTCTGATTTCTTGGCCACAAGTGTAAAAGTCTCCAAAATGAAGACCAACGCAACCAATATTACGAACACTACTCCAACGCTAACGCCAGCCAACTGCCAACTTTCTATTGTGATAGCAAGTATATTCATGATTACAGAGGTATATTGCCATGTTTCTTGGCAGGGTTGATAAGTCTCTTATTCTCCAACTGAGTCAGGGCACGGATGATGCGGAAACGAGTGTTACGCGGTTCGATCACATCGTCAATATAACCAAACTTAGCAGCCTGATAAGGATTAGCAAACAATTTGGTATATTCCTCTTCCTTCTCCTGAATATATGCTTTTGCCTCCTCCGGTTTTCCAGCATCTTTCAATGCCTTGGCATCCTTAGCATACAATACGCTGGCAGCACCGCTTGCACCCATTACAGCGATTTCGGAAGACGGCCATGCGTAATTCAAGTCGCCACGCAACTGCTTACAGCTCATCACGATATGGCTACCTCCGTAACTCTTACGCAATGTTACTGTCACCTTGGGCACTGTAGCCTCACCATATGCATAAAGCAATTTGGCACCATGCAGAATCACGGCATTG
>JAGBUF010000348.1 GCA_017630975.1 Paraprevotella sp.
AAATTACGCAACTGGTTCATTTTACCGAGGATGAGGCGCTGACTTTACGCCATGTACTGAATATGCTTTCCGATACGGATATCCAAGCCCGACATTTACGTCAGAAACTTGAAAAAATCTATGATTTCGGTATCTTGAATGTGATTGAGGGCGATAAGGAGAGAGCAGATAATTTGAAGAACCTGTATGAAGCCATTAAACTGCATCGCCAGGTCGTCCTGCATGATTACAGTTCCGCCAGCAGCAATAGGGTGGGCGATAGAGCTGTAGAACCTTATGCTTTTATGAACCATCATAACGAAGTACGTTGTTACGAATTGAGCAGCGCACAGAACAAGACTTTCAAGTTGAGTCGTATCGGTAAGGTGGAGGTGCTGGATTTGTTGTGGGACAACGAGGAGAAGCATGCGAGGGTATACACCGACTTGTTTCGATTCAGCGGTGAGAACCGACATCGTGTAGTACTGCGACTGGGGCGTCTTTCTTACAACCTTTTGAAAGAGGAATATCCCAATGCCTTGCGTGAGTTGTCGCAAGAAGATGAGAATCATTGGTTGCTGACCACCGACGTGTGCAGTTTTCAAGGTATCGGGCGTTTTGTTTTAGGACTCTTGGAGGACATAGAAGTGGTGGAATCAGACGAATTCAAGTCGTTTTTATCCGAAAAACTGAAAGATTTAACAAAAAAAGTTGCTTTTGTGTCGTAGATTGACACTTTAGGGGCGTTCCTTTGTATCGTTAAGTTCAACCATTAAATACTTTACGATATGAAAAAGGAAGTTATTTTACAGTCTAATCCATTGCGTGCCGAGCGATACGCAAATGTCAATATCTCTTTGTTTGCTGCCTTCAAGGCATATCTTTTGCGCAGTGCTGTCCTTTTATTCTTGTCGCAATTGTACAGCCGTATACTGGAAATGCGTATCACTCCGTTACAGGCTTTTCATCTGACACATGCGCAAGTGGTTTTTTACTTGATGATATTCCCTTGCAATTTCCCTTTGGTGGTTCGTGTTCTTTTGATGTTATGGTTCTTCCTGACGGTGTTGCAATGTCGTCATGCAGGTTTAAAATAATAAAAGATATATCAGACAATGGAAACATATAGGATTGTAGAGATTATCGCGAATATCATTGGGGATGCTATACTCATTTCGGGAATTGTTGAAAGTTTTAAGCGTCTCAAGTAGGAATAGTGGTATTTTTAAATAAATCACTCAGTTATTCAAAAACTATTCGTAACTTTGCAAGAGTCAATAAATAATAAAACATACGAACTATGGCAAAGAAAGCTCTTTTGATGATTCTTGATGGTTGGGGCGTGGGTAATCACGGTAATGGTGATGTCATTTTCAACACTCCGACACCTTACATGGACTATTTGGCAGAAAACTATCCGATGTCTCAATTGCAGGCATCCGGTGAGAATGTAGGTTTGCCTGATGGACAAATGGGAAACTCAGAGGTGGGACACTTGAATATCGGCGCAGGTCGCGTTGTATATCAGGATTTGGTAAAGATCAACCGTGCATGTGCGGATGGAAGCATCCTGAAGAATCCGGAGATTGTAGCGGCTTATGAATATGCCAAGAATAACGGTAAGAGTGTGCATTTAATGGGTTTGACATCTGATGGTGGTGTTCACTCTTCTTTGGAGCATCTGTTTACGCTTTGCAATATTTCAAAGACATACGGTATCGCTAACACTTTCGTACACTGTTTCATGGATGGCCGTGATACAGACCCAAAGAGTGGTAAGGGATTTATTGAGCAATTGCAGGCTGAATGTGACAAGACCGGTTGTGCTATCGCTTCTATCATCGGTCGTTTCTACGCAATGGACCGTGACAAACGTTGGGAACGTGTAAAAGAAGCATACGATTTGTTGGTACATGGTGTCGGTAAGCAAGCTGCAGACATGGTGGCTGCAATGCAGGAGTCGTATGATGAAGGAGTGACTGATGAGTTCATTAAGGCAATACACAACACTACTGTGGACGGTACTATCAAAGAGGGCGATGTGGTGATTTTCTTCAATTACCGTAACGACCGTGCGAAGGAATTGACAGTGGTGTTGACTCAACAAGATATGCCGGAACAAGGTATGATGACCATCCCCGGATTACAGTTCTACTGTATGACACCGTATGATGCAAGTTTCAAGGGTGTACATATCCTCTTCCCGAAAGAGAATGTGGAGAATACTTTGGGCGAATACATCGGCAGCAAAGGATTGAAGCAGTTGCATACTGCAGAGACAGAGAAATACGCACATGTTACGTTCTTCTTCAACGGTGGTCGCGAAACTCCTTACGATGGTGAAGAACGCATCTTGGTGGCATCTCCGAAGGTGGCTACTTACGATTTGAAGCCGGAAATGAGTGCATACGAAGTAAAAGATAAGTTGGTTGAGGCCATCAAGGAAAATAAATACGACTTTATTGTGGTGAACTTCGCCAATGGTGACATGGTGGGACACACCGGTATCTACGAAGCGATTGAAAAAGCAGTAAAGGCGGTGGATGAGTGCGTGAAAGAAGTGGTTGAGGCAGCCAAGGCTACCGATTACGAGACCATTATCATCGCAGACCATGGTAATGCTGATAACGCCATCAATGCCGATGGAACACCGAACACAGCACATTCTTTGAACCCAGTTCCGTTCATATATGTGACCGAGAACAAGAACGCAAAGGTGGAGGATGGTATTCTTGCTGACGTTGCACCATCTATCTTGCACATCATGGGTTTGGAGCAACCGGCAGATATGACAGGTAAGAACCTGATCAATGACTAATGAATGTTTTAAGTTGTTAGTAATATGTTGATGAGCCGCTTCTTCTCGCGAGAAAGGGAGCGGCTTGTTGATTCAATATAGGTGAAGGAATGGATGTACAGATAGAGGATAGTTGGAAAAAACGGTTGGCGGAGGAGTTTGAAAAGCCTTATTTCGTGCAACTGACGGAATTCGTGCGCAATGAATATCGTGCCGGAACATGTTATCCTCCCGGAAAATTGATATTCAACGCTTTCAATCAATGTCCTTTTGACGAGGCGAAAGTGGTGATTATAGGTCAGGATCCCTATCATGGTCCGGGACAGGCACATGGTTTGTGTTTCTCAGTCAATGACGGAGTACGATTCCCACCTTCTCTGCAAAACATATTCAAGGAGATTCAAAACGATTTGGGTATTCCCGTTCCTGCAACTGGTAATCTGACACGTTGGGCAGAACAAGGTGTATTGTTGTTGAACGCTACGCTGACCGTACGGGCGCATCAGGCAGGCTCACACCAACGTCAAGGGTGGGAGAGTTTTACCGATGCCGCAATTCGGGCACTGGCTGAGGAGCGTGAGCATTTGGTATTCATCTTGTGGGGCTCGTATGCGCAGAAGAAAGGGGCGTTTATCGACCGTTCGCGTCATTTGGTGCTGTCGTCAGCACATCCGTCACCGCTTTCTGCCTATCAGGGATTTTTTGGAAA
>JAGBUF010000349.1 GCA_017630975.1 Paraprevotella sp.
CATGATCTTTTGGTTTGGAACGTACATATACAAAGGGCTTGTTCAATAGGTCTGCAACTAATGCACCTTGTGCAATAGCACCGGTGGCCACTCCGGCAATAGCATCTACTTCGCCGAACTGTTCTTCAATGAGTCTGCAGAACTCAATTTTTACGAAATTACGTAAATCTGCATATGAAAGTGTTTTGCGATTGTCGCAATAAAAAGGTGATTTCCATCCTGATGCCCAAGTGAACGGGTTTGTTGGTTGTAATTTGATGGCTTTGACTTTCAAAAGCTTGGCTGCAAAAATCCTTTCTAATGTATTCATAATCCAATTTTTTAATATTATATGAGACAAAGATACAATAAAGAAATGAAAAGTGGGCGAATTAGAGCCGAAAATATAAATGCAGAGTAACTTCCAAATAATTCGTAAAGCGAATGGATGGCTCTACCAGACAGTTACTTTTTTATAAATGAGTCCTGGCTAAAGTGGCAATACTGATTTTTATTTGCGGATATTGTGCTATAGTCTCTGCGCAAGATAGAAGCGTGGCTCCTGTGGTGAGTACGTCATCAATCAAAAGGATATGCTTGCCGATTATCTCATCAGGATGAGTCACTTCAAAAACACCGCGAACGGATTCAATACGCTCATGTGCAGTCAACGATGTCTGACTGGCAGTGGATTTTTTCCTGACAACGCAATTTGTTTTTACATTGATATGGGTGATAGCGGCAATCCCTTTGGCTATCCATTCGCTTTGATTGTATCCTCTTTGCTTTTCTTTCTTTTTGGTAAGAGGGATGGGGATGATGATATCGATGCCTTGGAAGAAACCATGCCGTTGGAACTCTTCAGCCATAATGCGCCCCATGTGTTCACCGATTTCCGGGCGGTTGGCATATTTGAGCGATGCCAGTATGCGGCTATAGTCGGAAAGTCGTGTATAATAGAATAGGGAAAGTCCCCGTTGAATTGGTACTAACCCCCAGAATAGTTGGGTGATTTCATTTTCTTCAAGAGAGCGAAAACGATAGCGAGGTAATTTCAATAGGCATTTTGCACATAGGATGTTTTCATGAATTGAAAGTCGCTCGTGACAACATGTGCAAAAGCGAGGATAGATAAAATCCAATAGACTGTCTATCCCCTTGGTAAATTTAGCTTTGATATGTTTCTTCCACATTTAATACTTCTGTAATCAGATTGATTTCAAAACCTTTGCCGACTGCAAATCTTATTAACTTGCCTTTGCGCTCGTATTCAGATTTGCCACTGATGTTTCTGCCCTTCTTTGCTAACAATTCCTTGAGAATGTTCAGATATTCTTCTTCGTCAATTTCGAGTAATGCGTTTTCAATGCAATCTTTTTCCATACCTTTTTGGCGTAAGGCTTGGTATATTTTAATACGTCCCCAATAGTTATATTTGAATTTGTCGTTTGCAAAATAGCGACAATATCTGTTGTCGTCGATGTATTTCTCTTCGCGTAGTGTCTTGACAATCTCTTCTACTTGTTCGTTGTTTAAATCGTAACTTTTTAATTTTTCATAGACATCAAAACTGCAATGCTCTGCCTGCGAACAGTACACTTCCATCTTATTAAGTGCGACTTCTATGGTTATTTTTTTTTCTTTGTGCATTTTATCATTCTGTCGTTGTCGTAAATATCTTTTTTTAATGTGATGTCTGTGAAATTCAATTCATCCAACAGTTGGCAAACTTCTTTACCATATTGTCTGTTGATTTCAAAGAACAACTCACCATTAGGGTTCAGACGCTGTTGTGCATATCTTGCAATAGAGCGATAAAAAAGTAAAGGGTCGTCGTCTGGAACAAACAATGCGAGATGTGGCTCATGAGCTAAGACATTCTTTTCCATGTTTCCTTGCTCCGACAAACAAATATATGGGGGATTGCTGATGATGACGTCCCATTTGCACTGCTCCGTGTTATCACCCACCTTTGCTAATATATCCGTGAGTTGAAACGTTATATTGGTTTGAAGTCTTTTTGCATTCTGTTGGGCTATGAGAATCGCTTTTTCGCTGACGTCAAATGCTGTAACAGCAGTCCCAGGCAATTCTTTGGCAATAGATATTGCTATACATCCGCTTCCGGTTCCAATGTCGAGGACATTGAGAGGCGTAGATTTGCTGCGCATACTATTGATAACCCAGTCAACTAGTTCTTCCGTTTCCGGGCGGGGAATCAGGACATCTTTTGTCACAAGAAAGGAGTGGCCATAAAAATCAGCTTGTTCTAAAATGTATTGTATGGGTTCGTGTTGTAGCAATCTTTGAATAATATTTTCTATCTCATTCCGTTCTTCTAATGAGAATTGTTTAACTTTGCCCAAACAGAGGTCTGTTTGATTGATACCGAACCGGACTTCTAACAGATGTCGGGCGATGGCATACGCTTCACGCTCGGGGTATACAGAAAGAAGTCTGTCTGAAATTTGTCGAATGAGTTGAAACATGGGTTGATTTCTTATGATGACAAAAATAGACATTTTTATTGAACGGAGAATGACTGTTGACGAAAAATATATGAGCAGATGCTTGCGATTGGCGAGCAAGGGTATGTATGGCGCAGCACCTAATCCTATGGTGGGAGCAGTAATTGTTCATGAAGGTCGGATTGTAGGAGAAGGCTTTCATGTGCGTTGTGGTGGACCGCATGCAGAGGTAAATGCGGTGAATGCCGTTTGTGACAAGACCGTTTTGAAAAAAAGTACTTTGTACGTCAGTTTGGAACCATGTTCACACTATGGCAAGACACCGCCCTGTGCAGATCTGATTATCAAAATGGGAATTCCTCGTGTAGTGGTCGGTTGTGTGGATCCGTTTTCGGCAGTGTCTGGTCGGGGTATTGAGAAAATGCGTGCGGCCGGTATTGTTGTTGTGGTGGGTGTGTTAGAAAAGGAATGTCTCGCATTGAATAGGAAATTTATAGTTTTTCATCAGAAAAAACGTCCTTATATAACGATGAAATGGGCGCAATCAGCGGATGGTTATATCGATAGAGTGAGAAAAACATTGTCTGATGGTCCCCCATGTGCATTGTCAACTCCATACTCACAAGTGTGGATGCATCAGGTCCGTTCTTTGCATCAAGCGATAATGGTGGGGACAAATACGGCGTTGTTGGACAATCCTTCTCTGTTGAACCGCCTTTGGACGGGCAAATCCCCTTTGCGTGTGATTTTAGATAAAAACGGAAGACTTCCTGCTGATTTAAAAGTATTTACGGATGGCAGTCCGACATTGGTTTACGTAAAAGAAACGGCAGCACCGTCTTATGAGGCTACTCGTTTTGTAGAAGTGGTGCGTGTGGGGTGCGATTTCAGTCTCTCTTCAATAATGGCAGATTTGTATGGAAGAAATGTTCAATCTTTATTGGTGGAAGGCGGAGCATCTCTTTTAGAATCATTGATTGCCAATGGAATGTGGGATGAAATGAGAGTAGAGCATTCGGTTCAATATTTGGGCGAAGGTGTTCCGGCGCCCAATATCCCTATGGTAGAACCCAATATTGTGCAAACCTTGGATGAAAGCAAAATTATGACGTGGTTTTGTGATTGAAAGGGTGTAAAAAAAGTGGTGAAAACCGGAAAATAATCTTTATTTATTGATTTTTTGCATAATTCAACAATTTACGTTTCGTAAAAGTAAAAAATCTGAGTACTTTTGTAGCTTGGAAATAATGTATAAAAGATTATGAACAAATCCATCTTGTTTTGGGCTCTTGCGGTATTGTCAGTACTTTCTGTATCCTCGTGCAAAGAGGACAACGAAGTCGTTTTGACGACCGATTGCTATATCAGTAATTTTACTTTGGGTAGCGTGAAAAGACTGGTGCATTCTAAAACGATTTCAGGTAACGATACAACATATTATGTTTCATATGCCGCCGGCTATTATCCGATGGTGATTGATCAGTTGGCCGGTACGATTGAGAATAACGACTCTTTACTGGTCAATAGTGTTGTGAAAGCCGTATTGGTGAATATAGAGTCAACCGGAACGGTTGTTTATCGAAAGGCAGAACAGGAGAATAGTTGGAAGAATTACTCCATGTCTGACTCCATAGATTTTACCACCCCCCTGGTTTTCCGAGTGTATACTAAAGATAATTCTGCTTGGCGTGATTACGCCGTAAAACTCAATGTGCACCAACAGGATGGTGATGTCTTGCAATGGCAAAAAATGACAGATTTGAATGTTGGTTCATCTGTACAAGCTATGAGGATGTTCGTTTGGAATGATAGAGTTTGGACTTATATTCAGAGCGGAGAAGGAGTGAAAGTCTTTGCTACTGAGGATGCTGCGGGAAATCTATGGAAAGAGGAAATGATGACAGGATGCGGAGGAACGGATATCAATACATTAGCGATTAGTGCAAATGGTTTGTATATGTCTGATACAAGCGGTCATCTATTGGTTTCAAATGATGCTTTGAACTGGTCTGTTGTTGATACGGAACAAAAAGTGAAGTTATTTGCTGCAGATCAAACAACGATATACGCTTTTTCGGAACAAGGTGTTTGCGCATCTGTTGATGGTAAGGAATGGATGTTTGAAGGTTTGGATTCAGATGTAAAATATTTGCCGACTCAGGATATTACAGCTGTTGCATACAAACAGGATAAAAGAGTAAATCGTGTTTTGATGTTGGGTAATCGTGATGAGAGTGAATACCCCGAAGATAAAAATGCGATGGTGTGGAGTCGGAGTGGTGTTTCGTCATGGACCTATTTCAACATATCTTCTGAAAACCATTATGCTTGTCCGCGTTTGAAGTCTCCGGTACTTCTTC
>JAGBUF010000350.1 GCA_017630975.1 Paraprevotella sp.
GAATCTTGACGGTTTGTTTCATTTTACCCTCATTGCTCATATCGTCTCTGTCAAACAAAAACGAACAAGCAACGAAGCTCTTGTACTACTTCTCTGTCTATGGAAAAATTTCAATGAACTCTTCTTTATTGCCCCGATTCAGTACCTGCGCCTTTCGTATGTCGCTGCACCTCCTCAAAAGCGAGTGCAAAGGTAAACACTTTTATCTTATCAACCAAACTTTTCCATAAGAAAATTTTAAACGGAAAAGTCTTCAAAATTAATACTTATTACAATAATAAACAAGAAACATGTTGTAAAACATAACTTTAGAGCAAAAAAAACAAAGACGAAAAAAGAAGAAATTTTGAGTATAAATATTTTTAATTTCACTATACCCTAAACAATAAAACCGCCGATGGGCGGTTCTATTGCTTAAAAAAATCATTTCGTTAGTGAACGACTTGTTTCTTTCCATTAACTATATATACTCCTGGGGGGAGGCCTTTAAGTGCATTTTCACGTTTCACATTATTTCTTAATAGCACACCGCTAATACTATATACCGAAACATTTTCGTCACTTTGTTCAGACTGCACTCTTTGGACGGAAACTAAGTCGCCATCAACATAAACATTCATAATATGAACATTGTTTGCTCCTTCCAACAAGGCATAACCTGAGAGTCCTTTCACTTCATCGCCTGTCTCAGCGCGGAAAAACGCCTTACCGGTAAAACGGAATGCATTATGGTTGTCTAAAGTCGTAACCCCAGATGTACCCTTTAATGTCAGCGTAACATCACCGGATGTCACACTCACTTCACCAACATTGAAAGATTGGAGTTCGATACGCACTTTTTCATAAGTGACAGACGACACTGATGCTTTCACTTGTACTAAATATGGAACTCCCGCTTTCATTTCTCTCACATCAACAAATTTTATGTCACAGATTCCTTCCGCAATATCAATTGCATCCAATGCTTTAACATCGGCAAAAACCTTCTTTACTTGTGCTGATGTCAAGTCAAAAGGCAATGTCACCAAGTTCCAACCATCAGCTGTCATCTCTTGTTCTACTGTTGCATTGCAATACAAACCATCTTGTACCGTCAACTCTGCATCATTTTCAGAAAGTAATACATCACTAACGCCATAATACATCAGACTGACATCAGCCAAGCCGACCCAATTCGCTGTATTAACAGCACCGGCAACAAGTCCAATTTCAGCTTTCTTAGAAGTGACAACTCCATTTACCGTATAATAATTCAAGACGTCACTAGTAACCTCCACCTTATCGGAATTGAGATAAACACTGATACCATCATCAACATATTCCGTTCCAAACTGGTTAACTCGGAACGCAGCCATTGTCAAAGTGTAATTTCCATTTGGCAATCCTGTCACCGTTTGATAAATCGGGCGAGTTCCACCATTGAAGATATATCCTTCAATATCCCACTTTTCAAAGAACCAATTCCCAACATATTCTCCATTCTGCTCTGCATTATTCATTGGACCGAAATTACCTGTTCCGTCTGTCAACCACGTACCTTCGACCTTACCTGATGCATTCGGAACCTTAAATGTATAATCAAATCCTATGCCATTGATTGGCACTGCTCCTACCACATAAGCCTGACGCGCAGCCTCCATCTTTTCACAATGTGCGTTAATCTCCGCCTGCGTTGTAGCTTTTTCTACATCCGTTTCGGCTGTGGCAATCGCCTTTTTGAACGTAGTCATAGTTGATGAATACGTCGGCACAGAATTTTCAGCAATAACCTCCAATATATTTTTCATCGCAAGATATCGGCCATAAGCCATCTTTACGGAATTCGCCTGCTCTGCTACAGCGGATAAATTGGCCAACGCTTTTGACAAAGAATCAGCACTAATATTTTGCACATCCACATTCAATGCTTTGTCCAAAATCTGCTCTACGGCTTGTGGTAAAGAGTCTCTATTCAGTTCCCCAACTTGTTCTACAACTTCCGACCAATTCTTCAGTAAATCATTTTCTCCGAATCCCAAAAACTCTATTCGAAAATCGTTCAAAATACACCACATATCCGTTTGCTCACATGCTGCTCCTATCGTCAGTTTTCCATCGGTAGAGAAAACATTGATGCTGATCCGCCCATCGCTTAAATCGGCATTCATCTGATCGGCATTCTGTCCCAAATGCAATGTCAAATCCGTTCCTTCTTGAATTGTTGCATCCGTTGCGAACTCCTTAATAACCACACCACCTGTTTGTTTGGCATAAAGATAAAAGTTCCTGTTTGTCGTTGCCAAATTGCTACGAGCCTGCATACTGATGCGATAGTTACCCACAGGTAGATTATTGACCACTTGACTAAGATTAAATGTAGAATGATAGAACTCTGCCACACCCATGTTGAACATCGGATAACCTGCATCACTTGAAGTCACCATCCAATGAGTTGTATTACACATATCCAGACTCGCATTCTTGACTTTCTCTGTCATATCAACAGGATACGTTTCTGAAGCATTTGTTATTCTATATTGTTTTATAGCATCCTTCAGTGCATGATAGGCAGCCATTCGCTCAGTCGCCTCTCCTTCACTCAACAACGTCTTAGCTTCAGCTAAAACTTCTTGTAATGTACCGTCATCAATACCGTATGTCAAGGTTTCCGCCTCAGCGATGATAGTTTTCAACATCATGACCGGGCTATAATACACAAGGTTGACATCAGACATCGTGGTCCATCGACAAGCATTGCCAGGCGCAGAACGTAACCCAATATCCAATTTGCCATCTGTTGTTACCTCTCCTACTACTGAATGCTTGCGCATCTCCGCTACTGACATTACATAAGACACTCCGTCGTTGGCGTACAATTCTATACAACCTGTTTGGTGTTCTTTTTGGGTGGCAACTTCCATACGATAGACACCTATCGGCATATTGGACAGCACTTGATAAATGACACGTTCTCCAACTGCGAAACTTGCTGTACACCATCTTTCAATCATATTCACATCCAACGCATCTCCACGCTTGGTATCAGAACCATCAATTGGGAATATATGATAATTTCCACCTAAAGCTTCGGTCTTCCACGCTGTAATTTCATCAAACCACACATCAGCACCGGTTGCCGGAAAATCAGCATCGCTCACCTTGGATGTCAAATCAACTTGAACCTCCGCATTTTCGAGGTACAACACCCACGCACGTTCCATCGCATCGTATGCAGCATAGAACTTCTCTGCATCGTCTGCCGACATCAAAGCATCCATGGCCTCAGTTAATGGTTCGCAAGTCACATTATTCTCATCAACGTGAGCCTTATACCTATTATATATAGTAATAAATTCCGAGTAGCGTGCCTGAATAAGTTTGGCTTCACCTAACACACGCTGATAGGTCACAGCCGTGGCGATATCATTACCCGTCAACAACTTCAATTCTTGCAAATTCGCATACACACCTGTTGTAACAGAATTTTCTGTTATTGCTTCTGCTTCTTGACGCATACGTGCCAAGTCCTCCTCAAGATGGTCTATCCCCAAATACAACAATGTATAATTATCCATCGCAAACCAATTGGCGCCATTCGCAGAGTTTCCATAATTTTGATCGCTCAAATTCTTAGCACCAAATGTAAACTTACCATCTTCACCCACATAAAGCATCACAGAAAAATACTCAGGAGCATTATCCAAAGTCGCTACAGACGTATGCACACCATCAGCGAAAAGATAAATATCCTTGACATGCTCTTTTGCACCAGTTCCCACCTTGGCCTGTTGCGTAGCAATCGCCATGGCGCCCAGTTCGTATTTTCCCGGTGTCAGCCCTTCTACCGTCTGTGAAATTTTGAAAGTTTCTTGTCCCCAACATGTCAAACCATCCTCTTCTGCCGGACGAAAACGTTCTATGAAAGCCGCATTGAACCCTGAAATCGCTGTACTCATCTTTTGGAAACCATCTACATTGGTTTTCCATAAATCAAGGTTTTTACAATCCGGGTCTGCCAATTTATCTGTCACATCATTCTTATTCGGAATGATATTGAATGTCCTTTCTATCTTTACTCCGGATTGGTTGGTTAAACGGAATATCAATTTATGTTCTTCGGTATCTTTTAACGTATAAGTATGAGAACCGCCTGTCCCTAACAGATTACCATTCTCATCAAACCATTCCTCACGTTCTATAAAATTCCAATTGGTATAACTTGTAGTTACTGTCAATTGACGACCAACACCCATCAAAACATTCTCTCCTTCAACAAGCCTACCATTATAACTCGCTGTTACATTCAATGTACCGCGAACTCCTTCGCCACGTACCGCCACGGAGAACATCTGTTCACTTTCTACACCATTTTCATTGGTATATGTTACACGATACAGACGACTGCCATCAGCAGTTATGACACGTTGATTACCTTCTGATCCATCATCCCATTTCCAATTTCCTGTATCCGTCTCACCTTTCAACACAGTAGCCGTAAGGGTTAGTTTCGTTCCCGGTTCTACATTTCGTATTTCTGCATAACGACGATTAATACCTGTACCACTGATCGTGGGCATGATAATTGTAGGCACCTTATCTGCTGTCACCGGTTTGTCATAATGCATCAAATCACCAAATCCTGTATGATCATAGTGTCCGCTATTACCGCCATAAGATCCTCCACCACCTTCTATTCCGATGATATTCTTCATCGTTTGACAATATGGCATATCCACTCCCATACGGTTTTTATAATGATTGATGAATAACTGCCAAATAGGACGCCATTGTCCGCGACCGGTACCATTCAACCCTGCCATCCACCAGTTCGTAGTATAAGGCAAATCATCTATTCCTGAATTGTAAGCCGCTACATATTCAGCAGCACCTGCCACCATCATAGAACCAGCCTTGCCCGGAATCAAAGGGTTATACAAATTACAAAATGCATTATCTCCCTGGTTATAAGCTATCTGTAGTGCGTAGGACAATAGTCCCAGAGCCGCCATGGAATGTCCTTGGTCGCGACCACTCTCCTGCATCTGACAGAAGTAACCCAAAGGGCCACGACTATCCTTGTGGAACCAAGGTATCAACCCCCAGCCGTAGCCGGACAATCCTTGACCAAAGGCCTCCGGATGTAAACTGGTAACACAAACAGATTCATTACCGGGACCTTCTTTCAACCAATACATACCATAATTGTACAAATCGGGCAAATCACAGAGTACACCTAAAGAAATACAAAACATCGCATTTCCCAAGCCCCAATTACTGTGATAATGATACCAATTCTGTTCTCTTAACACTGTATCGTGACGACGTTCCAAGAAATCTTGCGCTACAGTAAACCAAACGTCAATCATATACTGTTTAAACAACTCAAATTCCTCTTTCGGCCATTTGTCATAATCGCGCATAATCTCTGCAGCGTTGATAAACTCATAACCTGTAAATCCCGGTATCAAAGAGATATTGGTATTACCTCCTAATGCCTTATTCCAAATACGATATGCATTCAAAATCTCAATCGCGCCATTTGCTGCATTCTCATCACCAGTCAGTTTCCATAACAAAGCCAATTGATAAGCACGATGGGCATTACGATAAGCATTCATATAGTTTTCATCACCAGAAATTCCGCGCTTAATAACATCATTAACGCCCCATATACCACCATGATTACCCCTTACACCCGGCGCATTCTTCAGTACATCAAGTGCTGCCAGCGTTTGTTCATCTCCCGCCGCTATACGAGCCTTAATGTTCTCAAAATCCTCTTCCGAATGCAACAATCCCGGATGACGGAACGTTTGCGAAAAGACAGAAGTCATTGCTCCCATCATTATCGCCAAACCGCATAAAACCAATCTTTTTCTCATGATATTTCAATTTTATATTTTGCACCTTTTATTCTATATTACGAAAAAGGCTGGCATAATCACAAAAAAACATACTTTTTCCCATTTTTTACTTTAATCCATTTTTAATTTCGCAAAAATAACGAAAAGAAAGAACTATATTCCAAAAGAGCCTGCTATTTTCTATTATTTTTATTACTATCCGAAACCATGAAAAGCACCATTGATGAGTTTGACGACAATACATATAAACAAAACGGATTCACAAGATTTTAAGATCTCATGACTCCGTCATTATTTCGCGATTACCTTTGTCTGTCAAATGGTTTTCTCTATATTCCAAACAAAAGCTCTAAGGCCAAGCATTTCCGTTTCTACATCTATTGCATGTAGCTCTTCTAAC
>JAGBUF010000351.1 GCA_017630975.1 Paraprevotella sp.
CATATCAGTCTTTTTTTGAAATTAAAAGTAAAAATACAAACCGATCCGCACATTGAACCCGTCTGCCACATCATCCAATTGAGTCAAGGTATTAGAGATTCGTGTGAAATTCTCAGACTTACTCAATGAAAAACTATAATCGGGACTTAAACTAATTGCAAAATGATTGGCAATAACACACTCAGCACGCAGTCCGAGCGATGCCGCAATAGCAGCGCAGTCATTATGTTGATTGCCATTTACGACTATATAAGAGCATCCTACTTGTGGCGTCAATCGGAAACGCGTCCCTAAAATAAATCCATAACCGGCTCTGAAAGAGAGGACGTTTGGTTTGAAAGTTTCTTCTATCGGTCGAGTATTTTCGGGACCTAAATAATTCCAATAAATTGGATCACTTTTCAACATACCGAAAAGAAACATCGCCTCAACATTCACATTATAAAGGTAACATCCTATGCCACCACCATAGCCCATCAGTGCACCACACTGCAAAGTGGGTTGAAAATAAACCTGATATTTCTGCTGATATTGGCGAGATAGATTAAACGCCACGTTGGGATTAGAGCTATCAAAATGTATGGTTTTATCAAGGGTTCTATATTTCTTTTTAATAAGTTTTACAGGATAGTCTCCTGAAGCCATATCAAATTCACAAGGTGTTATTCCTTTATATCTCCCATCTATATAAAGTGATGCACCTGATGGAGTCGTGGAAAATCGGTACTTCGCAATATCTACCAAAGAAACAGACAAATTGGTTGATTTTCCTTCCTCAATATTTACAGTTCGGTGTTCAGTTCGATAATTGTCATGCGAGATTTCGATGTCATGATGCCCTACTATCAGTTCATAAGTATCATCAAAAGAAGTTTGACTCAACTCTTTTCCATCCACTTTTATTAAGACTTTCGGCAAATTCGTGGTTATCATCAAACGACCTAATCTCGGACGCATTTCCGGTTTTAATTCAAACTCCATGCTATCTTGTATTTGAATGTTCATGGACATTGGATAATATTTAGGATGGTTGATATTAACAACATGTCCGCCACTTCCGATTTTAAATCTTCGAATAGAAGTAGGGTTCACCTCCATACTATCAATTATTATTGTGCCTCCGGAAAAGGCAGATGGATTATACAACGTCATCCACCCAAAAGCCTGACTCATGCGGATATCAATCTCTTTGGTCTCAGCATCATTGGAAAGTTCAAAAGTGCCATCGTAATCATGATAATCAGATGCGGACACTCTATAATGATAAACACCTAACGGCATCTTTTTCTCTAATATTCCGTCACCATTAGTTGTTTCTGGTATTTTACGAAGAATAACTGTCGCCTCATTGGGGAATATCTTAAATTTAACGGTTGCGAACTTATTAGCATCCTTTATAATATCTTCATCAGGATTAAAATCGGTATGCAAGCGCAAACGATATACCGTTGCCGCTTCACATTTTGAGATTCCTGCCGTTCGGAAACTGTAGTATCCATCTCTTGTATCCAACTGCCCATACCGGCGATGGCTGATTTTTATCTTATTAGTTCCGGCAGGAACATATATCCAAATCTCTCCGTTTTCTCTATAATCCACATGTTCAGGTATATAATCATGACCTAAATCAAACGCAAAAGCTTTGTCCTGCACCGTTGTTATCATCTTTATAATGGCACAATAACGTCCATTACGACTGGCTTGTGTATCAACTTTTCTGAATGTGGGGTCTTTGGCATCAGGATCCTCTGCTTGTGATAATTTCACAAAAGAC
>JAGBUF010000352.1 GCA_017630975.1 Paraprevotella sp.
CAAACAAAATGTTCCTTCCCTGCACTGAAGGAAGGAGCATTTTGTCCAATTATTTTTCAATCCTTGTACTGGGCGAAGGATGCACTTTAAACTCTCACTTCACCACGGCGCGAACGGTGCAACCAGCGTCACGACTGATGTAGTCGAACATGCCGCAATAAGCATGACGGATTTCGAGCCCCCACGCCCCATACGACTGGAGCTCACCGAGCGATTTCGACCAGTAGACACTGGAAACTACTTTAAGGTGGGCAGGAAGGAATATACTATTTCCGTTACGACCGGCAACTTTGTATCCTATAACGTTGTTTTGAGTAGTCCATTCCCAAGTGCAGTAAGTCAGTAGTTCTTCAAACTCTAAAGAAGTCGGCATGCGCCATCTGTCGCCCCAATTGGCTGTAGCAGCATCATCTTCAGGTTCAAGAATGGTTAGATTGTCCACTGTACCATTTCTGCTAATTGTACAATATTTAGTTTGAGAATCTTTTGTTCCGTTACACCATTTGTAGGTACTCCAATCGTATGTATTCTTAGGGGTGGTCTCACCCCAAGCGAAATAATTACCATAGTCTTCAGGACATTCGGCACCAATATTGCGGTCTGCCCACAATGTTCCAGTCGGCAAACCTAAATCAACAGCCATACCACCATCAGGATTTGTCAAATCAGGATCCTGCACCGTATTCGGTTTTACCTCATCATCCTCTCCACAACTGGTTACAGTCATTCCAAATATAAAAACCAACAAAGCGGCCAATAATCGCCAATCTAAAAGTCTTTTCATTATCTCAAACACTTGTCCGTATCGTGCGCAACCTTTGAGTAATAGTATTTAGTTCTTTATTTTGCTGTATAAAAACAAAAGATATACAAAGGTAAACTTAGGATACTAATTTTACGTTCCACCAATATTAATTATTGTTAATGCATCAAATTAACCATAATCGTAACATTAACCTTAACCACAACTTCAAATGCCATACGGATTTATCTTTCATGGCGTTAGACGAAAATCAAGCAGAGAGCTATTTATGCTGAAACAGGAACAAAAAAAAGAGGTAACGCATCAGCGTTACCTCCTATCATCATTGTAATTGAATTTCTGATTACTCAGCGCGCAAAGTGAAGCGCTTGAAAGCTACTACGCTCAATTCAGGATCAGTTTCCTTCAATACTTCGCGTACAGTCTTCTTAGCTTCCATGATGTCCTCTTGGTTCAACAAGCAAACCTCTTTCAAGAACTTAGCCAAACGACCTTTTGCGATGTTTTGAATCATTGCTTCAGGCAGGTTGGCAGACTTCTCTGCAGATACAGCAGCGATGATTTCCTTAGCCTTAGCTACATCCTCAGCTGTGATCCAACCCTTAGCCATGTTGCTCTCCATGTGATCCTCAGAGTCAACGTGTGCAGGATTAATTCCGGCTTTCTTCAAAGCAGCCTCTACAGCCTTTTGAACTTGCTCTGCCTTAGTCTTCTCTACTGCAACAGCGATTTCTGCGTTCTTCACTTCTTCAGAAACGCCATCCTCGTCGATTGCGATAGGGCTCATGGCAGCTACCTGCATAGCGATGCGCTTACCAGCAGCCTCATTCACCTTATTCAAAGCAACTAAAGTACAAAGTTGGTTCTTTCCTTGGTGGTTGTATACAGTAGTGTACTCACCCTCAACTGTCATGTAACCATCCAACTCCATCTTCTCACCGGTGATACCTGAACGATCTGTTACTGCATCCTGTACAGTACCATTACCCAAAGGCAAAGTTTTGATTTCTTCCAAAGACTTGCACTTGTTGGCAATAGCCAAATCCAAGATATCTTGAGTTAATTTTACAAAATCTGCATTGTTTGCAACGAAGTCAGTTTCGCACTTCAAAGCGATAACAGCAGCGAAATTACCCTCAGCCTTAGCCAATACACAGCCTTCAGCTGCTTCACGGTCAGAACGCTTTGCAGCTACTGCCTGACCCTTCTTACGAATAATTTCCATTGCCTTATCGATATCATTGCCAGCTTCTTCCAAAGCTTTCTTGCAATCCATCATACCAGCTCCAGACATTTGACGGAGCTTGGTGATATCAGCCATTGTAACAGCCATAATCTATATTTAAGATTTTAGAGTTAATAATAAATTAAGCTTCAGCTTCGGTTTCTGCTACTTCAGCAGTTTCTTCTGCTTTCTTCTCTACGCGTGCTTTTGTTGCACGTTTGCGAGGTTTAGCCTCTGCCGGTTGTTCACCTGCAGCCTCTGTGTCAATCTTTTCAGCCTTACGTTCTTCCAAACCTTCAGCGATAGCTGCACAACATGCGTCGAGAATTACCTCTACGCTCTTGTTTGCATCGTCGTTTGCTGGAATTACGAAATCGATGTTGTCAGGATTAGAATTTGTATCTACGATAGCAAACACAGGGATACCCAAACGGTTAGCCTCACGCACAGCGATTTGCTCTTTCAACACGTCTACAACGAAAAGTGCAGATGGAAGACGAGTCAAGTCAGCGATTGAACCCAAGTTCTTTTCCAACTTAGCACGTTGACGAGAGATCTGCAAGAACTCACGCTTAGACAAGTTAGAATATGTACCATCAGCAGTCAACTTATCGATGTTAGCCATTTTCTTCACTGCCTTACGGATAGTTGGGAAATTGGTCAACATACCACCGGGCCAACGCTCGATTACATAAGGCATATTGACAGCAGATGCTTTGTCAGCAACTACTTGCTTAGCTTGTTTTTTAGTAGCAACAAACAAAATCTTCTTACCAGATTTTGCGATTTGTTTCAAAGCCTCGGCAGCATCGTCGATCTTTGCAACAGTTTTATGAAGGTCAATGATATGAATACCATTGCGCTCCATGAAAATATAAGGAGCCATTGCTGGGTTCCATTTTCTCTTCAGATGGCCGAAATGACAACCCGCTTCTAATAATGTATCAAAATTTGTTCTTGACAGTGTTTTTAAATTTTAAATCGTATACTTTCTTATTTGTTTCTCAACCAACCCTTAGGTAGTCGTTTAAGAATCCTAAAGGTTTAGATACTAAACGTCTATTACGCAGCTCGATAAACGGCCGAATATTAACGCTTACTGAACTGGAATCTACGACGAGCTTTCGGTTGACCCGGTTTCTTACGCTCAACACAACGAGCATCACGTGTCATGAAGCCTTCAGCACGCAAAGCTTTCTTGTCGTCAGCATTGATTTTCACCAACGCACGTGCAATCGCCAATCGCAATGCTTGAGATTGACCAGTGAAACCACCGCCGTATACATTTACCTTGATATCATACTTCTCTTCAACGCCCAAAGTTGCTAGCGGTTGCTTAACCACATACTGAAGGATTGTTGAGGGAAAGTACTGTGCAAGGTCTCTCTTGTTAATAGTAATCTTTCCTGTACCCTCGCTTACATATACACGAGCAACAGCGCTCTTACGTCTGCCTAATGCATTAACTACTTCCATCGCTTATTATTTATACAGGTTTATATCAATCAATTTAGGTTGTTGAGCCTCATGCTTGTGTTCGCTACCGGCATAGATATACAAGTTGCCGAGCAACTGATCTGCCAAACGATTCTTAGGCAACATACCCTTAACTACTTTTCTCACCAATTTGTCTGCACCGTTAGGACGAGTCAACAAACGAGCAGGAGTCATCTCACGTTGACCACCGGGATAGCCGGTATAACGAAGATAAACGCGATCGGTCCATTTATTACCGGTCAATTTCACTTTGTCTGCATTGATAATAATCACATTATCACCGCAATCTACATGAGGAGTAAAGTTTGGTTTGTACTTACCTCTCAAAAGTTTTGCCACTTTTGAACCAAGACGACCCAATACTTGGTCTGTTGCATCAACAACGACCCATTCTTTCTTCACAGTCACCTTGTTCGCCGAAATGGTCTTGTAACTTAAAGTATCCATTCTAATTTTTAAATAATAATTGTTACTACTAATTTTCTCTTTCTGCGATTCCCTAACCGTCCTTTCAGGCCAATGGAAGAACTATTAACACGCAGACTTTAAGACCTTTACGGTCTCTTTGATAATAATCGGCTTGCAAAATTACTATTTTTCAGGGAAATAGGCAATAAATCTTATAAACTTTTTAATATTTTTTCTATCCCCTAAAATTCTAATCGCATGATATAGTCATTCATATAAAAACCATTTCCTATATCAAAATCACCTTGGCGATCTATCTTCATCCCTTTCTTAAGATAGAAGTCAAGAGCTGAATTATATCTATTTACGTTCAGCTCCAAAGCATGAACATGTGGATAATTCGTGCGGACATAACCCACCGCAAAATCAAACATCTCACCACCATAATGCCTGTGTTGATAATCTGGCAACACATATATCTTTTCCAAATGAAAACAATCATCGCCATCAGGGCGAATGGAGAGATAACCTACCGCCTCTTCTCCAAAATACGCAATAAAGTATTGATGATGATGCTCCAACATCTGACGCTTCAAACTTTCCACATCATACATCCAATGCATCATGTATTTGATTTGCTCCTCAGACAGTATCTCCTTATATGTATGAGGGAATACCTCACATGCCATACAATGAAGCAGTTCCACCTCCTCTAAACCGGCTCGTTTGATTGAAAAGCCCACCTTATTATATATCATCACCTATTCATGTAAAAAAAAGATGAAGAGGCAGCCCCCTTCATCTTATCATTCGTTCTTAAAATTCTGCATTCTTTGGAGTACGAGGGAATGGCACTACGTCGCGAATATTCTGCATACCCGTTACAAATAGGATCAATCGCTCAAAGCCAAGACCGAAACCGCCATGGGGACATGTACCGAAACGTCGGGTATCCAAATACCACCACATGTCTTTCATCGGGATGTTCATTTCTTCAATACGAGTTTGAAGTTTCTCATAATTCTCTTCACGAACAGAACCTCCTATTATCTCACCGATTTGCGGGAATAGTACATCTGTACCTTGAACAGTCTTTCCATCTTCATTCATCTTCATGTAGAAAGCTTTGATTTCCTTAGGATAATCGGTCATAATCACCGGTTTCTTGAAATATTCTTCTACAAGATAGCGTTCGTGCTCGCTTGCCAAATCACAGCCCCAATATACGGGGAACTCAAATTTACGTCCGGAAGCAATAGCTTCCTCCAACAAACGGATTCCTTCTGTATAGGGAAGACGTACAAAATCAGTTGCTACAACACTATTCAAACGCTCCAACAAAGTCGGGTCTATCATCTTATTTAAGAACGCCAGGTCGTCCTGACAATTTTCCAACGCCCAACGTACACAATATTTGATGAAATCCTCTTCAAGATCCATCAAATCATTCAAGTCGATAAAACTTACTTCCGGCTCAATCATCCAAAATTCTGCCAAATGTCTTGGTGTATTTGAATTTTCAGCACGGAAAGTAGGTCCGAATGTATAAATAGCGCCCAAAGCCGTTGCACCCAGTTCTCCTTCCAATTGTCCGGAAACCGTCAACGATGTCGGTTTGCCAAAGAAATCATCCGAATAGTCAATCTTACCTTCTTCGTCTTTCTTTAAATCATACAAGTTCTTTGTGGTTACTTGAAACATTTGACCGGCGCCTTCACAGTCGCTTGCGGTAATTATAGGAGTATGGAAATAGAAGAAACCATGCTCATGGAAATATTGATGGATAGCCATTGCCATATTATGACGAATACGGAACACCGCACCAAATGTATTGGTACGCAGGCGCATGTGTGCATGTGTACGCATATATTCCATCGTCTGTCCTTTTTTCTGCATCGGATAGTCTGTTGCACACGTTCCCAACACCTCAATCTCCTTTGCCTGAACCTCTACGGCTTGTCCAGAACCTACGCTCTGCACCAATTCACCGGTCACACTCAGACAAGCTCCTGTTGAAATGGTTTTGATCATTTCCTCATCAAACTTATCTGCGTCAGCTACTATTTGCACATTATTTATAGTAGAACCATCATTCAAGGCTATAAAATGCACAGCCTTACTTCCGCGACGGGTACGCACCCAACCTTTCACATTAACAATCGAACCGTAATCTTCACGCTTTAATACATCTACGATTTTTGTTCTACGAATTGTTTCCATTATGTCTTTTATTAAATTATCCTTATTCAAATGCACCCATTCGCAACATGTTGACTTCTTTTTCAGTCAAGAAACGCCAATCTCCGCGACGTAGATTCTTCTTGGTCAATCCTGCAAACAACACACGATCCAGTTTCATTACACGATATCCCAACGATTCAAAGATACGACGCACGATACGATTCTTGCCTGAATGTATTTCAATGCCGACCTGTTTCTTGTCCGTTGGACTTGCATAGTCAATGGCATCAGCATGAATCTCACCATCCTCCAACGTGATACCGGCTGCAATCTTCTGCATATCTGCAACTGTTACATTCTTATCCGTAAACACGTGATAAACCTTCTTTTTCATGAATTTAGGATGTGTCAATTTTGAAGCCAAATCACCATCATTTGTAAACAGAAGCACACCTGTAGTATTACGGTCCAAACGTCCGACAGGATATATACGTTCACGACATGCATTCTGCACGAGTTCCATTACCGTTTTACGATTTTGAGGATCGTCACTGGTCGTTACATAATCCTTCGGTTTGTTCAATAAAACATAAACCTTACGTTCAATGCCAATTTGCTCATCA
>JAGBUF010000353.1 GCA_017630975.1 Paraprevotella sp.
CATTTTCATTATGCGCCATCATGCAAGGATGGTTGGGTTCTACCGCCTTGGCGGCGCATCAAATCATGACCAATATCAGTTCAATTTGTTTTATGGTATATTACGGTATCGGTGCTGCCGTAGCTGTACGTGTCAGTCACTTCTATGGCACAAACGATTTGTTAAATGTACGTAGGAGTGCTTTCACAGGTTATCTGCTGATATTTATTGCCGGCATCATCCTATCCACTTTTACAGCACTGCTCACACCGCAAATCTGTTCATTGTTCACGGATGACATAGACGTTCAAAATATTGTCATCGGTATGGTATTCCCTTTCATCATTTATCAGTTAGGTGATGGACTGCAAGTAAACTTCGGTAATTCACTTCGTGGCATTGCCGATGTTCGACCATTGATGCGCTATGCCTTTATCTGCTACATCCTCATTTCCCTACCACTAAGTTATTTCTTCGCTTTTACTTTACATGGGGGAGCTGCCGGTATCTGGTGGGCGTTCCCCGTTGCTCTCTCCACTGCAGGTCTGTTGTTCTTGCACCGTTTTATGACTAAAACGAAGCAGTAGGGAGAAAAACTATTTCAAATAGGGAAACCCCTATCCTATTATCGGGATAATCTTTATGCAAAGGATATCAATGGAATTAACTTTGCAGTACAAACCTTTAAAATAATAGGATTATGAAATGGTTCAAGTATATCAAAATGATGTTACTCACTGCAACAGTAGTAATGTTCACCGGTTGTTATGAAGAAGACGTTTACAGAGGACAACTGCTTTCCGGAAGATGGTTCGGTGATTTAGGAATGATGGTGGATGGTGTACCTGCACTTGGCTCAGATTTGGAGTTCATTCCCGACGGAATGTATGGTACACAAGGCTATGGTTACGAAACCGATTACTACAGAGGTTATAGAGGTCGTGTAGAGGTGATTGAGTATTACTTTACATGGTCCATCAACAACGGTACCATCTATCTACGCTTTGATGATCCTGACTTGGACTGCAGTATTCGCGACTATTCACTATCTACGGATTACTTTGAGGGATATATGGATGGTTACTACTCATCCTCACGTTTCTCATTGCAATGCTACGAGCGATATTGGTATGACTACGGATATTACACATACGATTACTGCTATTACAGAAGTATTGCTCCCAACGAAAACGATTCAGAAGAGGTAAAGAAGACACCACAACTGAAAAGAAGAATCAACATGCCGACAGAAAACAAATGAGCGCAAGCTCGCCTTTAACAATATGAGAGACCGCCCGCATCCGAGAGGACACGAGCGGTCTATTTTATGAATATACAATCACATCATTATCACTGCAACTTTGCCATAAACCTGGTGGCATCAACGATATAACGGATATGCTCACCTTCGCCGATGACTCCGTTACTATCCTCTGCAGTCACCTTAAAAGTCAGTTTTCTGCCATCAATACCCACCAATTCGGCTGTTGCACATATTGTATTACCTACAGGAGTCGGTTTCAAATGTGAGGAAGATATATATCCCCCCACTGTCGTGTGCCCATCTTCCAATGCATCCCAGACAGCCCACATCGCC